>NZ_CP011869.1 GCF_001294645.1 Pseudonocardia sp. HH130629-09 | reverse complement strand
GGACAGCGCGAGTGCGATCGTCGCCTTTTTCTGGTCCACGGGTCAGCTCACCGGTGGGTGCCGTTGCGCCGCGCCGGATCCCCACCGGCGCCGGCCACCGCCGGGCCGCTACCTGCGGTGGCGGGGACGGCGACCAGCCGCGGCCGCCCACCCGTGGGGGTGCCGGGCTGGTCGTGGGCGGTGGCGCGCAGCCCGGCGTTGGTGTCGAAGATGGCGCGCTCGGTCGCCGAGAGCACGGTCTGGATCTTCATGCCGGGCCGGTTCTCCAGCTTCCATAGCGCTCGGCCCTGGCCCTCCATCGCCCATCCGGTGATCACGGCCTGTTCGCGCTCGGACAGCCCGAGCTCGTCGGCGAGCTCGTCGCCGACCCGGGTGGACTGGCCGAGCAGGATCCGGGTGGAGCACAGGGCGAGGAGGTCTTTGGCGATGGAGACCTCCTGGGAGCCGGCGGCGCCGACCGAGAGCAGGTCGGAGGGCTTGTGCATCACCAGGAGCTGGATCTTGCGTTCGGCCCGGGACAGCCGCAGGTCCGAGTCGACGGCCTGGACGGCGCGCAGTCCGAGGCGCATCTGGCGCCACACCTCGTCGCGGACGACGATGCGCACGTCGCCGTCGTCCTGCAGGTCGGTGATCATCGACGACCAGGAGCCGAGGCAGGTCAGCGCGACCGCGATCGCCTGGTCCCCGCGGCTGCGCAGCAGGGAGAGGTCCATCGACTGGACCGGGGCGTCCCAGTCGAGGTCGAAGTTGGTGGGTTCGTCGAACAGCCCGGCCAGTGGGCCGACGACGAGGTTGGACAGGGCGTCGGTGATCTGGCGGGTGTGGTCGAGGAACTGGCGGCGGTCGGCGAAGCGCAGCTCGCGCCACAAGTCGTCGCCGGGTGCGGCGAGCTGGGCCACGACCTGCGGGATCGTGATGGGGCGCAGCTCGGTGTAGCCGTCGGTGGCCCCGACCAGTCGGGTGAGCACGGTGGACAGGACGAGTTCGTCGGTGACGGTGGGGTCATAGCCCTGGGCTTCTGCCAGCGCGGTGAGCAGCCGGGTCCAGCGGGCGGTGATCCCGGTGAGCTCCTCACGCTGGCGCTCGACACCCCAATCCGTCCAGCGGGTGCGGATCGGTCCGAGGTCCAGGGCGTTGAGCCGGTGCGGGCTACCGCGGCCGAGCGCGATCGGGGTGATCCCGAGCGAGCGCAGCAGCGGGGTGTACTCGCCCTTCACATCACCGGAGATCAGCGAGCGGACCCCGAACAGCATCATCCGCAGCATCAGCGCCACGACCGTGGAGGACTTGCCGCGGCCGGGTTCGCCGAACACCACCATGTTCGGGTTGGTGACCATCTGGCGCAGGACCCACTCGGTGGGGTGGACGTAGAAGGCGCCCCCGGACTGGGTGTCGTAGCCCAGCCGGGCACCGATCGCGGGGACACCGTTGGAGGCCAGCAGCGGGAACAGGCCGCCGACCTCGGCGGTGGTGGCCCGGTAGACCGGAGCGCGCCGGGAGGCGTCGACCGCGGCCCACCCGCGCCCCGGCTCACGTGGCCCCTGGAGGGGCGCGGTGGCCTGGTTGACCCGCTGCCGCCCGCCTGACCTGCGTCCGGTCTGCTCGATGGGCTGGTCGTGTTCGGTGCTGGGCGGGGTGATCGGGATCCCGTCGAGGTCGGTGAACTGGGAGAGCAGCTCACCGGTGCTACGGGGCTGGGGCCGCCGGCGACTGGGGAAGAGTCTCATGCGGTGAAGGCCCTCTTCTGGCGGGGCAGCCCGATCCCGACCGGGAGCGCGGCGGCGACGAACGCGGAGTCCTGGGCGAGTTCGAGGCGTAGTAGCCGGAACCTGCCCGAGGCGTCGTTCTCCAGGCGGGCGGCGTGGTCCTCGACGTTCCAGTCGGCCGGGACGGTGATCGAGGAGGCGATGGTGAAGCGGACCACGGCGTGCCCGGCTGCGACCGCGGCTTCCTGCTCGCGGGCGCCGCGCTGGCGCCGTGAGTCGATCTCGGTGGTGTTGAACCCGCGGGCGGCTTTCGCGTCGACCAGCACGTTGTTGCGGAATCGGTCGCTCTTGACGACCCGGGAGCCCTCGGCGGCGGAGAGGATCTCGTAGTGCACCGCCAGGGTGCGGCGTTCCCCTGCGGTGCGCACCGCCAGTAGCGGTCCCAGCGAGCCGAAGATCGTGCCCGACTCCGGCGGCTGCACGGCGTAGGACACCGAGGAGAACCCGTCGTGGTGATAAGCCCGCGCGGCCGGGGTCGGCGCGAGAGCGGGGCCGGCCTGGGAGATCGGCAGCCCGACGGTGCCGTCGGGGTCGGGGCTGGTGAGGTGGCGGAACGACAGGCTCGCCGCTGCGGCCGGGTTGAACCCGGTCTTGATCGACTCGGCGACGCCGGTGGAGGTCAGCCAGGTCACCGAGGTCACCCCGAGCCCCCGCAGCCCGTCGGCGACGCCCTCCAGGAGCCGGTAGAGGGCGTAGGCGCGGCCGGTGATCCCGCCGCCGGCGGCCTTGGCGGGGCGGCGCAGCGCCTCCTCGGTGCCGGACACGGTCACGAACAGCTCGGTGCGTACGGAGACCGATGCGACGTCGCGGTCGATCTCGGCGGTGACCTGCCGGGCGAGGGCGGGGGCGTCGCCGCGCTGATGGCGGTCGCGCCACACGCTGTACTCGGTGCCGTCATCGGGCACGGTGCGCACGCACAGCGAGACCCGGTCGACGATCTCGCGGTGCCCGAGCCCGACCAGCATCGACCCGAGCCGGGAGGCGAGGCGTTCGCACTCGTCATCGGACAGCATTCCGACCCCGGAGTGGGTGAGCTTCGCAGTTGCGCCCCAGCGGCCTTCGGCGGTGTCGTGGATCAGGCAGATCCGCGATCCGAGGAACTCCGGGCCGTCCGGGAACTCCAAGCGGGCCAGGATCCCGGGCAGGTCGGGTTCGATGCGGTCACCGGCGAGGCCGGCGGCGGCGCGGGACTGCCAGGGAGACCAGCGCATCAGCACTCCTGTCTGGAACATGATCAGGTCGGCGAGCCAGCGGAAGGCGGGGCGGCCGTGGACCGGGACGAGGATCAGGACGGCGACGAACCCGGCGAACAGGCCCCAGCTCACGGTCGCTGACCACTGGTTGCGTGACATCGCGATCAGTGCCGGGGCGCATACGGCGATGAGCAGGAACGCCTGGACCGGGGTCATCCCGGCGATCCAGCCGATTCCCTCCTTGTGGTTGAGGCCCCGGTGGATCCGTGGCCCGCTCGAGGCGGTGTCGGTGCTCATCAGGTCGGCTCCTCACCGGGCGGGGCAGGATGGCGCGGTTGCGCCCGGGACGGTTCTGCTGGCGACGGTTCGGCGCGGGGCGGCTCGGCCGGGGTGGTGGGCGCCCCGTCCGTGCCGGCGGTCACCGGCGGGGGCTCAGGAGGGCGGCCCGACGAACCGGGGGAGGGTCCGGGGTCGGGTCGGCCGGTCTCCGGTGGGCCGGAGTCGACCGGCGGTGGGCCGGGCGCGGACCCGCTCGTGCGGCCGTCGGGACCGTCCGGGCCGGACCCGACCGGGCTCGCGTCGGCGGTCGGTGCCTGTCCCGACCAGTCCGAGGTGGTCGTGGCCGAGGAGTAGGCGCCGCCCGCAGCGGAGCCGATCTGCCCGCCGCCGGCCCCAGCGCCCGGGGCGGGGCCGGGGTGTCCGATCCCGGTCTGGGCCATCTGGGACGAGGCGTAGCCGCCCGCGGCCTGTCCGGCGGCCTTCGTGGCGAGGTAACCGCCGACGATCGCGGCTCCGGCGACCCCGCCCGCGGCGCCGATCCCGGCGGCCGCACCACCGGCGGCCGCACCGCCACTGCCCGCGGCGGCGCCGCCGCCTGCAGAACCCGCCGCGGACCCGCCCGCCCCGGTGCCGGCGGCACGTCCGGCGGCTCCGGTGGACGCGGTGGACGCGGTGCTGCCGCCGAGCTCGCCGCCACCGCCCGTGCCACCGGAGGACTGCATCTGGCGGGCGACGTTGATGGCTTCGCTGCTGCCGCCGTCGCTGCCGGCCGATCCGGAACCGCCAGCCGAGCCGAAGGAGCGCACCGCCATCCCGGCGCCGGTGCCAGGGTCGACGAAGGCGAGCAGCCGGTAGAGCACCATCGGGCAGAACAGCGACACCAACAGCACCGCGGTGCCCGCGAGGAGACCGGCGACCCCTTCGGCGCGGGCCATCACGTTGACCCCGATGACCAGGACGAGTGCGAGCGCGGGTTTCATCAGCACCGCGGCGACGATCCAGCGCACCGTGCGCCAGAACACCGACGCCGTCGTGTCCGCGGCCAGGCAGGCTGCCGCCACGGGCACCGCGGCGATCAGCACCATGATCGCCGCCGCCCGGAAGATCATCTGCAGGGCGAAGCCGACGGCGGCGGGGATGACCCCGAACACCGCGGCCAGCCCCAGCACCATCGACCGCACTCCCTCCTCGACCTCGCCGAGGTCGGGGTTGTCGCCGAACCGGTCGGCCACGATGGGGTTGTCCAGCGCGGAGGTGAAGCTGGACTGTTCGGACAGGCTGGACAGGAACAGCTGGGTGAGCCCGTCTGCGGCGGTGAGCAGGATCGCGACCGCGCCGGTGGTGACCGCCAGCGCGATCCCGAACTGGGCGGGTCCGGTGACGGCGCGGAACATGCCGCGGCCGCCGCGCAGCGCGACGGTGATCAGCTGGTAGAAGAACAGGCCGAGCGCGATCATCGCGGCCAGCCAGATCATCGACGACCACAGCGACGACACGTCCACCGACGCCCCGCTACCCGCGGCAGGCAGGCCGCCGTCGTCGGAGGTGCGGCCGGTGATGGTGCTCGGGTTGACCTGCGAGACCTTGTCGGCGAGGTCGAAGGCGCCCTTGAGCAGCCAGATCGCGCCGTCCCACACCATCTGCATGGCGTCGCTGAACGCGGACTGCGCGACGTCGCCGGCCACACCGCCCAACCAGTTCGACACACCGCCACCGCCACCGCCACCGCCGGCACCACCCCCGCCTCCGCCGGGAGGTGCAGGGTCCTGGGTGGGGAGGTAGCGGCCGAGCTGTGCTGCGGGGCCCACCGTGTTGGTCATCGGGTGATGTCCCGGTAGCCGGCCGCGATCGCTTCGTCGCTGCCCGGCCACGCGGCCGGGGCGACCCAGGCGGCGGGCCCGGAGGCGACGCGCCACTGCTCGCCCATGCGGCGCAGCGGCAGGCAGTTGCCCCAGCCGCCGGAGGCGACCCGCCCCTTGTAGTCGGTGACCAGCTCACCGAGCACACACACCACGGTGTAGCGGCCGTCGTCGGTGCTGCCCTTGATCATCGCCGAGGTCGGCGCCCACGAGATGGTCATACCCTCGCGGGGCCCGGTGCGGGGCAGGTTCGCCGCTCGCCGGAACCCGACCATGTCCCGTGCGGCCGGGGTCTGGTCCGCCGCGGCGGCGCCGGGCTCGGCCAGCGAGGTGTAGGCCTGCGCCCAGACCTGCGGGTCCATCCCGGCCGCCCCGGTCCGGGTCAGCTCGACCGCCTGGGCGATCGCGCCCTCAGGGGTGTCGTCGAACCCGGTCGGGACCGGCACCCCGGCCACCTGCCGCGGTGCGGGCAGCGCGATCGGCGCCCCGGCGGAACGGGAGGACAGCGCGTGCGGGAGCACAGCCTGAGCGGGTAGCTCAAGCATCGGGGCGCGGGCCAGCGCGGCTTCGGCCTGCGGGCCCGATCCCACAGCCCCCTGCCCCGACACCTCCGGGCCCGCCGCGCTACCCGCCGCGGGCGCTGCGTCGGGCCCCGAGGACCCGCCGCTGGAGAACAGGCCAGTCAGCGACACCACCAGCCCGACGAGCAGCGCCAGGACGAGTACCCCGACCGCGCCGAGGATCAGCACCGCACGACCGCGGCTGCCCGACACCGGACCGCCTGAACGGAGTCCGGGCAGGTGCGGGTTGTGGAGGTCGCGCAGGCGGGCGGCCATCAGCTGGCTCCCGCGGCGAACTGGGTGACCAGGGTGTAGCCGAGACCGAACAGGACGGCGAGAGCGAGGCTAGACACGATCATGCGGGCGCCGGTGCGGCCCGAGCCGTGGTGGTCCCACATCCGGCCTGCGGTGGAGGCGACGATCCCGCCGAAGAACAAGCCGAGGACGCAGATCCCGGCGATCCAGATGATGTAACCGACGACGTCCTGGATGGCCTGCGCGCCGGGCGGGACCTTCGGGCCCGGGTTGGGGATGTCCTGGGCCGGCAGCAGGTGAATCTGGGCCAGCGACTCGCTGATCACGTGAATGGCAGACATGGCGTGTGCTCCGCAGGAGGGGTGGGATGGACGATGCAGTTGGGGCGAGCTGTGGGGGCTGGTGCCGGGTGGGGGCTCCGGGCGCAGCAGGTCAGACCACGGGGGCAGAGCGGTCTGCTGGTCAGCGCCGTCGCGGTGAGGTGATCAGCCGCCACGCCGCGAGCAGTGGACGCAAGGCCTCGACCGCCCGGGCCGGGCTGGGTTCGTCGCTCACCCCGCCTACCTCCCAGGCCGGGACGTGCGGCACGAACAGGGCCTCGTCCAGCAGGGCCGCGACCCGGGGCCCGGCCGCGCCGACCACTCCCGCCGGCCACTTGCGGGCCCCGTTGACCACGAGCTGGTAGATCGGAGTGGCCAGCCCGCGCTGCACCCACGGGTCGAGGCGGGCGAGCAGCTGCTCGGCCTGGCGCAGCGACGGGCGGGTCGCGCGCACCACCAGGATCGGGCGCTGGGAGGGAAGGCCACGACGCAGCCAGCCCCCGGCGCCGTAGATCGGGGTCGCGGCGGCCCGCCAGCCGCCGTGACCGAGGTCGACGACGGTGGCGTGCAGCGGGTCGGGTGCGGGGTCGGGAAGCCAGTCCGGGGGCGGGGGCACCATCCCGGGGGTGATGGTCGGCAGCGCGGCGGGGTCGCGGGTCTCCAGCCGGGCCAGCAGCGCCTCCTCGCGCCAGCTGTAGCGCACGGTGAGGTGGTCGTTGACCTGCCGGGTCCACGGCCCGTCCACCGAGGAGGCACCGGCGAGCCCGGAGCGGGCCGGGTCGTCGGCGTCGATCAGCAGGGCGCAGCGCTGGTCCTGCTGCAACGCGTCCACGATCGCGGCCGCGACACACGAGGCCCCGGCGCCCGCGGACCCGGCGAGCACCGGGATCAGCGGCCCGAACGCCGCCCAGGACACCGGGCGGGACTCGGGGAACACCGTGCGGGTGCGGTCCTGCGCGGCGTCGGTGGCCGCGCCGAGCTGCTCGGCGACCTCGACCGGGTCCGGACCGTGGCCCTGGTCGACGGCGGCTACGGCGGAGGTGGTGTCGACGATGGTCTCGATGTCGACCACCCCCAGCCCGCCCAGGGCGCGGGTGCGCGCGGCGGCGCCGAGGCGCTGGTTGAGCTCGTACGGGCTGCGCGGCGGCGACGCCCCGGGCCCTGCCCAGCGGTGGTGCGGGTCGGCCGCGTTCCGGGGTGAGGTCATCAGCTGGTCCCTCCTCGAGGGGCGGTCCGGGCGAGCGCGGGGGCGGTGGGCTGGTCGGGGATCAGGGCGGCGGAGTCGGCGGCCTCGTAGATCTCGCGTGCCGCGGCGCCGAAGCGGGGCGAGACCAGCTGGGTGGCATCGCCGCCGGACACGACCCCGACGACCTGCCCGCGCCCGGTCGCGGCGTCCGGGCCTGCCAGCCAGGGCCCGCCCGAGGCGCCCTCGGTCATGTCGCAGGTCATCGCCAGCACCTGCCCGCCGTCGCGGTCGGAGCGGGTGAAGGTCTCGACCGCGGCGGGGCCGTCGCAGCCCCGCAGGGACTGCCCGTCGTAGACGCCGGTGGCCGGGTAGCCCAGCGTGGCGACCGGGAGCCGGTCGGGGGTGGTGAAGCGGATGCCCTGCGCGCCGAGGACCTGCTCGGGCAGGACACCGTCGCGGGGCAGCAGCGTCACGAACGCGAAGTCGGTGTCGGCGGCGACGTCGTTGATGGGGGAGTCGATCTGCTGCCAGGCCGGTGGCACGTAGGCGGTGTCGACCGTCCACCGGCCCAGCGGTTCCTCGCCCGCGGCGTAGCCGGGGATGAAGAAGGCCCCGTCGACCCGCCAACCGCCGTCGAGCCACACGCAGTGCGCCGCGGTGGCCAGCAGCCGCCGCGACCGCGAGGCGACCACCGCCGCCGAGCACTGGTGGCGGCCGCCGTCGACGACCAGCACCCCGACCGAGGTCGCCGACAGGCCGCCGACGACCGGGCCTGCCTGGCCCTGCACCGGCGGCGGCGCCAGGGGTGCGGTTGGGGTCCTCGGGTCGGCCGACCCCCACGGTGCGGCCGACCCGAGTCCCACCACCCGAGCGCCCTGCGGGGCCTCGGAGGTCCACAGCGCCAGCGCCAAGGCCGCGGTCATCACCGTGGTGAGGGCCGTGGTCGTCGACGTCGTGCGCCAGCAGCGGTTGCTCATCGCTCAGGCCAGACCCAGCTTCTTCGAGCACGCCGGCCACGCCGAGTAGCCGTCGCGGTCGGCGCGGACCTTCTCCGCGACCGCCATCTGCTCCTCGCGGCTGGCCTCGTGCGCCGAGCCGGTGCCGCCGTAGGCCGCCCAGGTGGCCTGGTCGAACTGCAGCCCACCGGAGTAGCCGTTGCCGGTGTCGATCGCCCAGTCCCCGCCGGACTCGCACTGGGCGAGCCGGTCCCAGGTCGCGGCCTGCGCGCTGCCACCGGCCACCGGTGCGGGCTCGGATCCCTCCGGGTCCCGGGGCTGCTCCCCGTCCTCGGACGAGCCGCCCTGCCCGTCAGAGCTTCCCTGGGGGTCCGAGCTTCCCTGCTCGTCGGAGCCGATCTGCCCGGCCTCGCCCGGACTGTCGCCCTGCTGGTCGCTGGGCTGGCCGGTCTGCCCCGCGCTGGTCTGGCCCTGCCCGGTCTGGTCCGCGCCGGGCCGCGAGATCGGCTCCCCGGCCTGCGGGCTCTCCACGTCGTCGCCGCCCGCCGCGTCGCTGCCCGACCCGGCTCCACCCGTGTCGGCGTCGCCGTTGCTGGTGGAGGGCTGCTCGGAGCTGCCGGTCTCGCCCTGGCCCGTGCTGTCCGTCTCCTGCTCATCGGGCTGGGTCGAGCCCGAACCGGCGTCCGACCCGGTGCCGGAGCCACTGCCAGAGCCAGCGCCGGAGTCAGTGCCGGAGTCGGAGCCGGAACCGGTGTCGGAGCCGATGCCGGCGGCGTCGAGCTTCTCGGCGAGCTGCTCGGCCAGCGGGTCGGCGTCGGCGGCGTCGCGCACCTGCTCGGCCAGCTTCTCCGCCCCGGCCTCCCACGCATCACCCGCGCCGCCGGTACCGACCTGCTCGGTCGTCGACGGCGACTCACCACCGCCCGACGACGACGTCGTCGACGTGTCGCCCGAGCCCGAGGTCGTCGACGAGTCGGTGTCCGATGAGCCCGAACCGGTGCCGTCTGAATCGGCCGTGCCGGTGCTGTCGGAGCCGGTGCTGTCCGTGCCGGTGTCGCTCGCCCCGGAGCCTGATGAGGCGGGGGAGTCCCCGGAGCCGAGGTCGTCGAGCTGGTCGAGCTTGGCCAGGTCCGCGGGATCGGCCCCGAGCTTCTCCAGCTGCTCACGGTCCAGAACCCCGAGCACGGAGTCGCGGACCTGGCCGGCGCCGGAGTCCGAGCTGGCACCCAGCGCCTGCATCAGCTCACCGACCAGCTGCAACGCGATCCGTGCCTTCTCCAGGTCCTGGCCCGAACCACCCCCGGAGGAACTGGCGGACTCGCCCGGACCCGACGAACTGTCCGAGCTGCCCGGCGAGGTGTCCGTGGTCGTCGAGCTGTCCGAGCCGGACCCGGAACCGGCGCCGGGGTCTGTGCTGCTGTCGGTCGCGGTGTCGTCCGGGTCGTCGGTGCTGGTGTCACTGTCCGACGGTCCGGAGTCCGCGCTACCGGAGTCCGAGCTGCCGGAGTCGGAGGTGTCCGAGCCGGGGGAGCTGGGGCCCGAGGAATCGGTGGCGGTCTCGTCGGCGGTGCCCGGCGCGCCGGTGTCGGGCTGCTCGGCGGCGTCGCCGTCGTCGGCGGGGCTGTCCGAGCCGGTCTCGCCGGTGCTCGGGCTGCTGGTGTCGTCGCTGTCCGGCGTCGCATCCGAGGCCGAGTCCTCGTCCGGCTCGGGGTCCGGTGTCGCTGCGGGCGCCGCCGGTGCCGGAGCTGGGGCTGGGGCGGCGGGTGCGGCCGCTGCGGGCGCCGGCGCCGGCGCAGCGGGCTTCGGCGCCGGTGCCGGGGCGGCGGGTGCTGCTGTGGCACCGGCGTGGTCGATGCAGGTCTGGGGCAGCGCGGGCTCGGCCTGGCGCTTGGGGTTCGAGGCGGCAGGTCGTCCGGTGGACCCCGCGCTGCTGGGCGCGGGCTTGGGCTTGCCGATCTCGGTGACCGCCTCACCGGCTGAGGTGACCGCACCGACGGCGCTGTCCGCGGCGTTGCCGAGGGACTCGTCCAGCTCGGCGACCGGTCCCGGCGCGGGCGGCGGCGGGTCCTTGGGCAGCAGGTCGGCAGGGGTCGGGCCGAACCCGGCGCGGGCCAGCTTCGCCGCGACCTGCTGCAGGTGCGGATCGGCGGCGTCGAGGGTGTTGAGCTGGTCGGAGACGTCCACGGCCTTCTGCCGCCACCCGGGCGGCTGGGTCGCGGGGGTGAAACCGAGCCCGGCGATCTCGCGGGCCAGCCCCTGCGCCCTGGTGTCGTCGCTGACGGCGAGATCGGCCAGCAACGCCCGGGTCTGGGTGCGGGTCTCGCGGGCGGCCTCGAGCTGGCGGACGGCCTTGCCCTCGTTGCAGCCGACCGCGGTCAGGCCGAGCTGGGCGGGTAGCGGGCTCAGCGAGAACGCGGTCACCCCGACCAGCGCTCCGGCGGTCAGCACCGCGACCGCGGCGCGGCGCGCGGCAGGACCGCGCGAGGACGGGGGGAGGTGCTCGGCCCACGAGGGGCGCGGCGTGCGGTTCCAGGGCATGTCACAGGTCCTCTGTCAGGTGATCCGGGGGCTGTCTCGCGAGCAGGTCAGTCGCCTCCGCGGGACCCGTCAGCGGAGCCGCCGCGTTCACCACCGCCATCGCCGCGGTCGTCGCCACTGCCGTCACCGCTGCGGTCGTCGCTGCTCTGGCCGGTGGAGTCGTCGTCACCGCCGCCGAGGGAGACGTCGGCGCCGGCGTCGACGCCGTCCTGCCCGGCCGAGACGTCGACCCCGACCGAGGCGCCGCCGCCGGTGAGCTCGTACTGGCGGACCCAGTCGACGTGCATCGCCGCGCCGCCTGAGGCGTCGCCGCCGAAGTAGTCGAGCTGGATGGTCAGGTGCATCGGCCCGGGCGGGTTGTGGGACTTGTCGTCGTCGGTGAACCACGGCTTGCCGTCGACGAGGTAGGTGATCTTGTCGGGGGTCCACTCGACGGCGAAGGCGTGCCACTCGGTGGCGTCGATCTCGACCGAGCCCTGGGTCTGGGAGTTGTCCGAGCCGTAGTGCAGGAAGCCCTCGACCTTCTGCCGGGTCCCGTCGGAGATCTCCATGAAGTCGACCTCGCCGCCCTCGGGCCAGTTCTCCGCGGTCGGCCAGAGCAGGAACAGGGTGTGCAGCGACCCGGCCCCGGGCGGGGACTGGGCGCAGCCCTCCCAGCGCCCGTACTGCTGGCTGTGGGGCGACCAGGCCATTCCGCCGGCGTCGCCGTTCTCCGAGCCGGTGATGGTGAGCTGCCCGTCGGCGACGCTGATTGCGTCCGGGGTCCGGCGGCCGTTGCCGCCGTGGCCGGGCCCGTCGTAGGCGTTCCAGTCCCCGGAGATCGAGGTGCCCTCGAACTCATCGGCCACCTTCGGCTCGCCCCAGCCGAGCGTCTCCGCTGCGGTGGTCGTGCACATGCTGGTAGCCCCGCCGCCCGATCCGGTCCCGCCGCCGGAGCTGCTCCCCGGGTCGGCGCCGGTGCCGGTGTCACCGGAGCCGTTGCCCGTGCTCGGGGCCGTGCCAGTCCCCCCGGAGTCGTTGCCGGACCCACCCGACCCGCCGGAGCCGGACCCGCTGGAGTTGCCGGTGCCGGGCTCGTAGCACTGGGCCGGGATGAAGCCGGGCTTGTTCGCGCCGACGTCGAGCAAAGCTTGGCGCAGCTTCTCCGCCCGCGCGGAGGTGTCGCCGGTGAGCTCGGCGAGCACGTGCACCGCGGTGATCCGCCACCCGCACTCGACCCTGCCCTCGGGGGCGGCGGCCGGGACGAGACCGGACGCGGTCAAGGTGGTGGTGAGCGCCAGCGCGGCGCCCACGACCAGCTGGGGACTGATCACCGGGGACCACCGGGGTCGGTCGGCGGGGTGCGGAACCCGTGGCTGGCCAGCCCGTGGGTGCGCCGGCCCTGGAAGCCCTCGGCGACAGTCGCGGCGAGCTCGAGCGCCGCGTCACGCGCGGCGGGGGTGAGAGCGTCGAAGTCGATGATCCCGCCGGCCTGCAGGTGCGGGTCCGGAGGAAGCACGATCACCGCGCGGCACCGCTCGGCGAAGAAGTCGCGGATGACGCGGTCGTCGATGTCAGGGCTGTGGCGGTCGTAGGACAGCACCACCACCGCGTCCTCGGTGAGGTGGCGGTAGCCGTTGGCGGCCAGCCAGCGGAACGTGCGCGCCGCGCGGGAGGCCCCGTCGTTGGTCGGGGCACCGACGATGACCAGCGAGTCGGCGTGGCGCAGGCTGCCCTGCATCGCCGAGTGCACGATCCCGGTTCCGGAATCGGTGATGATCGCGTTGTAGTAGCGGGCCAGCAGCCGCAACGCGGCCTCGTAGTCGCCCGCGGAGAACATCTCCGCCAGCTCCGGCTCCTGCTCGGAGGTCAGCACCTGCAGGCGCCCGGCGAGATGGGTGTAGCCGGCCAGGTCGGTGTGGGCGCGGATCTCGTCCAGGGCGTAGAGCAGGTCGCGCACGGTGGTCTTCGCGGCCAGGGTCTCGCCGACGAGGCGGTCGCCCAGGGTGCCGGCGTCGGGGTTGGCGTCCATCGCGATGACCCGGTCCCCGCGGTACTCCGCGAGCGCGAGCCCGAGCAGCGCAGAGACGGTGGTCTTGCCGATCCCGCCCTTGATCGAGCCGACGACGACGCTGTGCGGGCCGGGCAGAGGGGTGCGGATCTTCTGCAGCTGATCGCGCAGCCGGGCCTCGGCCTCGGACAAGCCAGGGTTCCAACGACCGCCGGTCAGCTGGTAGGCGACGTGGCGCCAGCCCTGCTGCGGACGGGCCCGCCGCTCACGGACCACCCCAGACAGCACGCCGGTCTGCTCGTCCCACGCCGGGCGGAACGCCTGCGGATCCTCCGAGGCAACCGGCCCCCGATGAACCGGGGCGGGGGAGGGGCCACTGGGGCCGGAGCCGACGGGGACGGAGCTGACGGGGACGGCGCTGCCGATGACGGCGCCGCCGGATCGCCCGGCTCCGCCGTCGTCAGCGGTGACTCGGTAAGAAAGCGCTCCGGCGCGGGCACAGGGCGAGACGGCGAGCTGCTCGGCCAGTTCGCCGACGCGCTCTCCTGAGCGGCCGGGGGCTCGGGCTCGGTTGTGGGGACCTGGGCCCCGTCGTGCCCGGCGTTCGGGGCGGCCCATCCGGCGCCCGCGTCCAGCCAGGACGGGGCGGCGGGGGTCTTGTTGTGGCCGTTGGACGAGGACATCAGCAGCTACCTCTTGGTGGGGGTCAGGAGGAATCGGTGGGACGCAGGTGCGGATCGACGACCAAATGGCCGTCGTCGTCACGGGTGATCGGGACCGTCATCCGGACCCAGTTCGCCTCGACCGCCGTCCACGCCGGGTCCGCCTCGGGCGGAGCGCACGACGGGCCAAGCAGCCCGGACAGCTCCACCTCGGCGGACCCGGCACGGCGCGGGGCCTCGGGCGGCGGGCAGGCGCGCGCGTACGTGGTGACCCGCACGATCACCTCGACGAACACCACCGTGTCGCTGGGCCGGTAGAGCCGGCCCGGCAGTGGTGAGTCGGCGCGCTGCCTGCCCGCGCCCGACCACCCCCAGGTGCAGGCCTGGGGGTCAGCGAGCAGAGGTCGCAGTACCTCAGCCCGCCGGCTCGGGTCGTCCTCATCGAAGGACTGAAAATCGGCGGCGAACCGCCCCGCGAAGCTCGCCGCCTCCAGATCCGAGATCGGCTCCAGCGACCGCACCGAACGGGAGAAGGAATCCTGGCCAGCGGTGTAGCGGGTCACGGAGGTGTCGGTCGCAGCGGCGCGAGCACGGCGAGGTGGGACACGCTCGCGGGGGAGGTCGGCGTCGAGTCGCACCTGGGGGTGCGCGAGCGCACCGGTGGACTCAGGACCGGCGGCGGCGTCAACGTCGGCGGGCTGCTCTGACGCCGCCGGCGGCGGCTCTGCCTCCTGCTCTCGCGCCGGCGCGACCTCGCGGGCGGCAGGCGGAGTGGGATCGCTGCCGGAGAGCTCGCGCTCGCGAGCGAGGTGATGCGGCGGTCGGAACAAGCTAGGAGCGGGCGTGTCGGCCGCGCCGTGGCTGCGGCGGTCGTCCGACCCGTTCCTGCCGTCGTCGACGACAGCGATGCCTGAGGTCCTGGCGGCTGGTGTAGCGGCTCCGTCGGAGCTCAACCCAGGCGCGGTCCGCCACGGCGCGCTGGCAGCCGGTGCCGGACGGGAACGGATCGGCATCACACCCACCCCCCTGCGCGGCCTCGCTGCGAACTAGGTGCCATGCCGGCTGCCTTTCGTTAAACAGGATCGACGGCCGTTCCGAATCTGGAATACAAGACGACAGCAGGTCACTATCCACGTAGCGCGACAGCCGGTCAACCGATCGTGTGCGAATTCCGGGCGCTAACCCGCGGGTGCGCGCCCCGGTTGGGTCCTGGGACTGGGCGCAGCTAGCGTCACAGCGCCCCGTGCCACGCCCGCGGGAGCGGCGTGGTCGTGCGGAGGTGACTGGTGGCAGACAGGACTCGTGTCGGCGACGCTCCGCGGACTCTGGCCGAGAAGTTGAACGACCTCGCCCGCCCGCCCGGTAGCACCCGCGCGCTCTACCTCGACGAGATCGTCGAGGGGATCGAGGCCTTGGGTGGACAGGTGTCGCGCACCACGCTGAACACGATGATGCGAGGACGCAACACCAACCCCCGCCGGAAGACCATCGAAGCCCTCGCCATGTACTTCCGCGTCTCGGTCTCCTACCTGCTCGACGACCCGCATCCCGTCGTCACCGACCGTGAGCAGGAGCTGCTCGCGAAGCTGCGTGACCCCGACCTCGCCGCACTGGTCATCGGCATCAGCGAGCTGCGTCCCGAGACCCGTCGGTCCCTCGCCCGGATCGTCGACGACCTGCGGCAGATGCAGAACAGCGAGGAGTCTCACCGCTCCTCCTGAGTGGCCGCGGTGCGTGCTTGGAGCGCCTGATGGGTCGTGAGCGCCGACTCGAGTGCCTCCGCGGCGAGACTCAGCCATCGTTTGGTGCCCTCGTCCCTTGGCCCGGCGCCGCTCGTCCCGGTCGCATCGAACGTCTGCCGAATCGAGGTCAGCGCGTGGATGGCCGCGCTGGACAGCGACGTGAGCTCCCGCTCCAGCCTGCAGATCAGGACTGCCGGCCGGGCGTCATGCTGGGACGTCGTCTCCCCCCGAGGGGCGGGGGGACCAGGGCAATCCGGATAGTCACGAACCACAGCACCTGGCTGGTACATAGCCTCTCCGTCCTGCTCCTGTTTCCGTGCCGGTCGGGTTGCGACCGCGGCGTCGGTCCGAGAGGAGACTCGCGTCGTGGGATGAAAGTTCCCGCGCCGCAAGACTCTTCGAGCCGAGGCGACGCTGCGAGGTGCTCTGCCCATCCAGTGCTGCCCTGCGGGCCAGCCGTCGATGACGCTGTCCCGAGCTCGCCGACCTGACGAGGTCTGCCTCAGCTCTTCGGAGCGCGCCTGGAAGGGGCGGTTCGAGAGGAGACCCGCGCGGCGGTGTCAAAGTTCCCGGCAGAGCAAACTCTCTCCGGAGGTGTCCACGGAGGGAGGGGCACGAACCCGCGAAGGCCTCGCTGGGGTGCCCGTGAGCACGCAGCGCCAGCGGTAGCGTGCGTCCAGTCCGCTGCTGTCACCCCGGGGCGAGCACATCCAGGTGCTGCGCGCCCGAGCGAGAAGATGTACCCCGCGACGACGAGAAGGGCGCCCTGTGGACTGGCCGGACGATGACCGCCTCCCCGAGATGCACACATTTGTCTACTCCGGGATCCGCTTCGATCCGGAGACTGGAATCGCGGAGTTCGATTTCGTCCACGAGGGTAGTTCCCGGCGGTTGTGCTTCACCGAGGGTGTCAAGTTCCCGCTACCCGAGGGCCGTGTCGGCGACACTGAGTTGACGGCGTTTCGTCGGGTTTTGGAACTACTCTATATAGCTGTCGGCACTTTCTACTACAAAGTATCGGCACCGCCGCAAGTGTCGATCACTGCGATGCCGCTTGCCCCGGCGGCCGCAGCCTGGGCTCGGCAGCTTTACCGCGAAGGCCTCGCGGAATACGCACACCGTCACGAGTTGGAGCACGTGCTGGATCTACCGGTGCGCTCCCAGTACCGGGACCCGGTCAACCGGTTGCACGATCTCGGGGCCAGCGGTCGCACACCTCTGGTCGGGTTCAGCGGTGGAAAGGACTCGGTCGTGGCGCTCGAGGTCCTCAAGTCCGGCGGTCTCAACCCGGCCGCATTTACGACCGACCGTCGAGTCAAACCACAGCTCGAACCCTTGATGAGAAGAGCGCAGGTCAGGCTGTTGCGGGTCCGGCCGCGCCCGGACCCACAACTGAAACAGCTGATGCGGCACACGGCGCTCCTTCGGGGGCACGCGCCGCTGACCGCGATGACGTCGCTGGTCGGAACCGCAGTTGCAGCACTGCATGGACTCGGGCCCGCGGTGCTGGCCAACGAACGTTCGGCCGACGAGCCGAACCTGGTCTGGCGCGGCCGCGAGGTGAACCACCAGTGGGCGAAATCCGCCGTAGCAGAACAGGCACTCGACCGTGCTCTTCGCGAGCACACGGGAGTCGCCTCGGGCTGCTTCTCGCTCCTGCGTGGGATGGGCGAGCTAGAAATTTGCCGGATGTTCGCGGCGCTCGACGGTTACGACGAGCTGTTCAGCAGCTGCAACGTCGTGGTCCGGTCCACGGATCCGCACAGGACCGAGCGTTGGTGCCTGGATTGTGCGAAATGCCGGTGGGTCTTCTTGGCGTTGGCGGCGGTCATGCCCCGATCGCGGCTCGTTCATATCTTTCAGCGGGATCTCCTGGACGACCGAGCACAGATCGCCGGATATCGAGAACTGCTCGGGCTGGACGGACACAAACCGCTCGAGTGTGTAGGTGAGATCGCGGAGGCCCGCATCGCGCTACGCCAGCTGGCCGAGGACCAGCAGTGGCGGGACACGGCCGTGCTGAACGAGCTCGCGGCTCAGATCCCACCAGTGCCTTCCGACCAGATGGAAAGAGCGTGGCGTGTCGACCGGGTCGGAACAGTGCCGGAGGCCTACCAGGCCGCGCTCGACCGCTGGTCGTCGCCGACCATGTCGGGGTCCGCGCACGGGGGTTCGTAGGACTCGTCCGGAGAGACGTAGGCATCCCAGGCCTGCGAGGTCAAAGTATCGGGGGTGGCGGCGCAGACCCGACGGATCGCCTCATGAACGTCGAGGTTGAACAACAGCACGGTCTGGTCGCGTGCGCCGCTAGCAAGAATCGACGGAGTGGCCGGCGAGAAAGCGGCGGAATAGACGTTGTCGGTGTGCCCACCCAATGGATTTCCGATCGCGGTGGGCCGGACGGGGTCGGCGACGTTCCACAAGGCCACGGTGCTGTCATGGCTGGCCGCCGCCAGGGTGCTGCCATCACGGCTCCACGACACCTCCCCGAGAACGTTGCGCTGCGCGGTCAGCGGCGGGCCCTGCGCTCGTGCTGACGCCGGGTCGGTGGTGTCCCAGAGCCGGACGGTGTGGTCGAAACCGGCGCTGGCCAGCCGCGTGCCGTCAGGACTGAAGACCAGCCCGTAGATGTTGTCGGTATGCCCAACCAGCGGGGCACCGACAGCACGGGCCCGGGCGGGGTCGCTGGTATCCCAGAGCCGGACCTGACCGTCGTGTCCCGCCGTGGCCAGGGTGCGCCCGTCCGGACTGAAATCAAGGGAGGCGACGATCTCGCCGCGAGTGCCGGCCAACGAGACATTCAGCGGCATGGGCCGCGTCGGGTCGGTGAGATCGAACAGCCGGGTGACACCATCCGCCCCGCCTACGGCGAGGGTGCGCCCGTCGGTGCTGGTCGCCTGGCCGCCGACCTCCACGGGTAGAACGAGGTCCGGCCCCAGCTGGGTGGGCTGACGTGGGTTTCGCATGCTCCACGCTCGGATGGTGCGCCCGCCGCTGCTGACAAGCACGTCGTCGTCACGTCCGGCGAACTCGACGTTGAACCCGCGGGCGCGAAGAGCACCACCCTGCGACAGGGGAGGACCCACTTGGGTCGGCGAGCTCGGATCGGTGGTGTCCCACAGATAGATCGAGTTGTTGTCCAGGTTCCCGACCGCCAACATCCCGCCGTCGTCGCGGAACGCCAGATCCACCGCGGTGCCCGAGCTGGCGGTCAGCCGGGTCTGCGGCAGCGACCACACCCGGATAATCCCGTCACCGCTACCGGCGATCAGCTTGTTCCCGTCCGGGCTGAACTGGACCGAACCGATGCCGCGGCCGCTGTCGGTACGCAGGGGCTGCCCGAGCGGGATCGGCCCAGTGGGGTCAGCGATGTTCCATAACGTCACGCTGCTGTCCGACGAGGCCGCCGCCAGAGTGGTGCCGTCCGAGCTGATAGCGGCCGCGAGAATGGATGAAGCTCGGTCGACGGGCGGCTGTGCGATCAGCCGGGGTCCGGCCGGATCCGAGGTGTCCCACAGCCGGAGGGCACCGGCGACGCCACCGGCGGCGAGGATGTCCCCGCCGGGGCTGACCGCAACGGCCTGGGTCCGGGGCGTGCCGCCGTCCAGTGCCGGCAGCGCGATCGGACGGGCGGGGTCGGTGATGTTCCACCGGGCGACCGTGCCCTCGTCCCCCGCGGCCGTCAGAGTGGTGCCGTCCGGGCTGACCACCAACCCGCTTCCGTAGACCTTCGTGCTCGCTCCGGGAAGCCGTACACCGAGGTCGACCGGCCGGGCGGGGTCGGCGATGTTCCAGAGTCCGAGGACACCATCCTCATCCATTGCGATCAGCAGCTTGCCGTCCGGGCTGACCGCCAGGGCGCTGATCCCCGCTGGGCCGGTCGGCAACTCCGGGGTCAGCGCTGCTGGGAGGTGCGGGTCGGCGACGCTCCATACCTGCAGCACGCTCTGATCCGACCTTGCGTTGCCCACGCTGCTGATAACGACCGGGCGACCGGGAACTACCGCGAGCCCGGTCACCGGTCCGGACACCGGGAGTGTGCTCGTGGGCTGGTGTGTCCCCGCCTCATCCGCGGCCCACATCCGGATGGAGCCGTCATCGCTGCCGCTGACCACCGTAGAGCCCGCGATCACCGCGCGCGCCACACCACGATGACCGCGCAGCGGGTGCGCCAGCGGCTGGTTCTGGGTGTCGAGCAGCGTGGTGTAGAGCGCTGGGTCGGGTTGCCGCTGGTAGGCCGCGAGATAAAGCTGTGCGGCCATTGATGGGTCGGCCGGTTGCAAGGCCCTCGCGTGGGCTTTGACCTCGGCAAGGATGGCGCGCTGCTGAGACTGGTACCTAGTCACGGCCTGATGGCCGGCGAGGACGGCCAACGCGGCGATGACTGCGACGACAGCGGTCACCGCCCCGCGCACTCGATGGCGGCGCCGTGCGAATCGGCGCTCCTGCTCATCAGCAGCCGCGAGGAACTCACGCGTGATGCCGGTGACGCTCACCGCGCCGGAGGCTGAGCGGGTGGTGACCCGGTGGGCGTCGCTGAGCAGGGTGCCCCGATACAACTGCTCGTCAGGCCTGCCCGCCTCGTCCCAGATCCGCGCCGACCGATCGATCGCTTGTCGCCGCACGTGGTCGGTGCGCTCGGAATCGATCGCATCCCGTAGCAGCGGCCACGCCCGCCACAACGCTTCATGCGTGATCTGCACCGTGTCCTCACCGACGGTGATCAGTCGCGCTGCCGCCAGAACATCCAGCGCCTGGGCGGTGGGGCCCTCAGGTGGGACGACGTCGTGCCGATCCAGCCTCTGGTGGGTGTCCTGGCCGTGATGGTCTCCGACCCGCACCATCCGCACGAGCAGCGCCAGGGCGGTGTCGCCGACCCCAGCGGCCTGAAGGCGTTCCCACGCCTGGGTGGCGGTGTGCGCGACCGCGCCGTCGAGGCCGCCGACCCGTTCGTAGGCGCGGACGGTCATCGGCCCGGACTGGTTCATCAAGGCCAGGACGTGGGAGATCAGCGGCAGCTGCCCGTCGACGGTGCCGCCGCTGATCACCCCCGCGTCGGCAAGGAGCCGAGTGACCAGGTCGTTTCCGATCGTGATCCCGGCACGCCGGGCAGGTTCCTTGATCGCCTCACTCAGCTCGTCGCTGGTAAGCGGATCGAGGTTGAACGGGGCGTCGAGGGCAGGCTTCAACGGCGCGAGCCGCCGCAGGTCCGGATAGAAGTCGTTCCGGCAGGCGATGACGACCACGGCGGCCGGTCCGGCCGACGCCGCTGGGGTGACCGAGTCGGTGCGCGGTGTGGCCGCGTCGACGAGTGCGGTCACGAACCGCCGCCGAAGATCCTCGTCGACTGTGAAAACCTCCTCGAACTGGTCGACCACCAGGAACATCGGACGACCAGCGGCCGCGGCCTCGGTATCCACCGGCGTGGAGGAGTGGCCAGCCTGTTCAAGTGCCTCGGCGAGGGCAGCGAGCGGGTCCGGGCCGGGTGTGATCACGGCAGCCGGCCAGGCCGCGGCCTCGGGAACGGAGTCCAACCCGTGCCGTTCCAGAGCGGGGAGCAACCCGGCGGCGAGCAGGCTGCTCTTCCCGATCCCGGACGGGCCGAGTACGACGAGCACCCCGGGGGCGCGCGAGCGGACCAGGGCATCGATGCGGCCGCGCAGCGACTCGATGGCCGGCCCACGCCCGAAGAAGCGCTTAGCATCGTGGCGGCCGTACGGTGCCAGGCCCTGATACACGATCTGCGGTTGCTGACCGTTGGTGGCCTCTACTCGGCCGGACTCCGCGAGGGCTCGCTCGTAGGCGCTTCGCCACCATCCCGCCCGCAGCAACGTCTCCCGCACCTGGCGCGGCGGGTTCCTACTGTGCTCCCGCACTCCCGCAACCATCAGTTCCAACTGACGGAACCCGGTCGGCAGCGTGGTGCCACTCAGCCAGCGGCTGATAGTAGGCCTCGAGGGCGCCTCGGCATCACCGATCTGGGCCGCCCAGTCCGCCAAGGTACGCGCCGACGCAGGCCGGGATCCTGGCACTCGTCGCAGCTCGTTGAGGTGCGCAACGAACCATTCCGGTGCCGCCATCAGTCCCTCTCAGTGAGCGCCTAGATCGTCTCAGTGAACATCCAGATCACCCGTGCTGACCAGGTCGTTCGCCCGCTGAACCAGATGAGAGGGGCCATCTAGGTCACCGAGTTGCGACGCTCGGACCACGTCCGGGGGATCATCGTATAGGCCGAGGTGTCAGCTGATGTTCGACTGCACGAGCCCGACCGCGTCGGCTCAGAGCACTGATCTCCCCAATGGATCGATCCCGTTCGCTCGACACAGACTCGCACTGGCAGCGCCCCGGACGGTGGGGAACACGTCCACCGCCGACGCTGCCGGACCGAGCCGTACCCCCGGCGCACGGGTCGACGCTCTCGATCCGCTCTCGGATGCCGGTCTGCTGCGCGCCCACTTGGACGGCGACCCGCAGTCGTTCAACGAGCTGATCCGGCGCCACCGCACCCTGCTCCGCATCGTCGCCCTCCGGGTCCTGGAGAACCATCACGACGCCGATGACGCCGTGCAGGACGGTCTACTACGCGCTTTCCGCAGCGCGGACACCTACGCCGGGCGCAGTTCGGTCGGAGCTTGGCTTCGCACGATCATCGAGAACACCGCCCGCACCGCCGCTCGCACCCGGCAACGCGACCAACGCCGCGTCACCGACATCTCCACCAGCCGCCTTGCCGACACCGAACAGGTCGGTGCCGACCCCGCAGACGTGGTCACAGACCGGGCCCTTATCGCCATGGCGTTGGCCCAGATCCCCACCCCCTGGCGCCGGACCTTCGAGCTGATCAAGGTCAACGGACTGTCCTACGCAGAAACTGCCGAGGTCCTCGGCGTGCCCATCGGGACCGTCCGCAGCCGCATCAACCGGGCCAACGCCGCCCGAGCACAACTCCGGGCGAAGGAACGCGAAGCTCGCGGGAACCATTTAGAGGTCGTTGCAGAAGTCCGGGAGCGGGTGCAGGGGGTGCGAGGAGCGGTGGGAGCATCGCAGCATGGCGAGGCCTCGGGTGACGACGAAGACGAAGATCTTCCGGATCGAGATCGTGTTGGTCGATGTCGAGCCGACCGTGCGACGGGTGGTCGAGGTTCCGGGTGAGGCCAGCCTCGCGGTCCTGCACGAGGTCGTGCAGGACGCGATGGGCTGGACCAACTCCCACCTGCACGAATTCGAGATCGACGGTGTCCGCTACGGGCTGCCTGATCCGGATTGGGACACCGGCACGCTCGACGAGGCCAAGACGAAGTTGTTCCGGGTGCTGGCTGCCGGTGATGACGCCGGCTACGTCTACGACTTCGGCGACAACTGGCACCACGTTTTGGTCGTCGACGCGGTCACCATCCCAGAGCCTGGGGTGCGGTACCCACGCTGTGTCGAGGGTCAGGGTGCGTGTCCGCCCGAGGATGTGGGCGGGGTGTTCGGCTACTCGGAGTTCGTCGACGCACTCGCCGATCCCGATCATGCTGAGCACGCCGAGCGGGTCGAGTGGTGGGGCTCGGACCGGTTCGACCCACACCACTTCGACCTCGTCGCCACCGACCGAGCGCTGGAGCGTTTGGCCGGGGCGAGCGCGACGGCGCGGTCCTGATCCACCGCGAGGGGTCGTTCAGGGCAGACGGCGCAAACAGATCAACGCGCACGCCAGTTTCAGCAAGGCCTCGATGCTGGTGCGGGAGCGTTCGTAGCGCAGCCCGAGCCGCCGGAACGACAGCAGCCAGGCCATCGTGCGCTCCACGACCCACCGGACCCGGCCGAGCCGGGAGGAGTCTTCGACTCCGCGGCGAGCGATCCGCACCCCGATCCCGCGCCCGGTCAGGTAGCGGCGACACCGTGGATAGTCGTAGCCCTTGTCGGCGTGCAGCTTGCCGGGACGCCGCCGCGGGCGTCCGGCCTGGCCGCGCCGTTCGCGGACGCCGGGGTTGGTGTCGAGCAGCTCGGCCAGTATCCGGCTGTCGTGGGTGTTCGCGCCGGTCACGACCGCGTGCAGCGGCAGGCCGTTGCGGTCGCACAACACGTGGTACTTCGACCCGGCCTTCCCACGATCGGTCGGCGAGGGCCCCGTCTGTTCGCCGCGGCGCTTGGCGCGCACGCTGACCGAGTCCACCGCAGCTCGCGACCAGTCCAGAACCCCGGCCTGGCCGAGCCGATCGAGCACTACTCGGTGCAGCTCATCCCAGACCCCCGCCCGCTGCCAGTCGCGTAGCCGTCGCCAGCAGGTGGTCCCTGATCCACAGCCCAACTCGGGCGGCAGGTCGTTCCAGCCGATCCCCGTGGTCAGCACGAACACGATCCCCGCCAGCGCGGCCCGGTCCGGTACTGGTGGCCGGCCGGTCCGCGCGCCTCGCCGACGTGGCCGAGGACGGGGAAGCAGCGGCTCAATCAGCTCCCACAGCTCGTCGGTGACCAGTCGTTCGACCGTCGATGCCCTTGCCATCAACTCTGAGCATCACCCGACCAGGTCCATCTACATAGGACCAACACGCCCCGACTTCTGCAACGACCTCTTAGACTCCTCCGCGAGTCTCCTCTACTGACCAGCGCATCGGAGCGGCTGTGACCACACCGCCCGAAGACCGCAACTCCCCGGCACCGTTCAGCTGGGAGGACCTGGCGGATCTGCGCGCCGGGACACTTACCGCTGGACAAGAGGAACGGCTACGCATCGTGATGGACCGCAACCCTGACCTCGCTCACCACATGCTGGCCGACCTCGCCGCAGTCGAGACCGAGTTTCCAGACCCGCCCAACGCGCACGACCCTCTCCACGTGCCGCCCCAGGTGGCCGTCCGATGGCAATCCGCAATCGCGCGCGAGGCCGAACGCCGAGCCCACGGGTACCGCGCCGACCTGAAGGACTCGAACGACGCGGCGGACCGTGTGGGTATGACCGAACCGGCGCCTGAAGACCACTACCGCAAGGAGCCCGGGGACGAGCAGGGTTGAGCGCTCGCCTCAACCAGTTCGCTCGGCAGGGGCCCACGTGTCGCCTTCCAGGTCCAGGAGTATCGACGCCCCTTCATCCGGCCGTGGGGCTCGCGGCCTGCCGCCCCGGGGCGCGGTAGTCCGGTCGCCGTTCCGGGCTCGGTGAACTCGCGGCTCCCACCTCGAAGTAGTCGTTGGCCAGGTCAGAGCGCCGGACCGGTGGAACCGGGCTCGATGAGCTCCATGACCAGTAGCGCTGACTGCGGTCCGACGTTGGTCCTCGCCCCGTCGGACGTCGCAGTGTTGAGACGACTTCTGCTCAGCCCGTCGTCGGCCGGGCGACCAGCCGGTCCGCCCGCCCTGGCGCGGAGCGCAGCTCAGGAGGGGAGTCGGGTGCTGTCGTCATCCCGATGTAGGCGCTGACCAGCGATGGGGCTGCTGATGCCGTGGGCACTCGGTCGGTGCCGGTGCGGCCGTCGAGGATGACGGGTCCGGCGTCGGTGTAGCCGTAGACCATCCCGTGCCAGGCCGCGGTGACCGTCGGGATGGCCCGTCCGGAGTCGCGGGTGATCCGCCACAGCTCGGTGCCGTCGTCGTCGAAGGCGAGGACGGCGTCGGTGCCGGTGTAGGGGGCCAGCGAGCAGATCGTCAGGTCCTGCTCGTCGGAGCGGCACGACCAGCCCGGTTGCCCGTTGAGCGGGCTGTCGACCGGGCGGCCGGTGGCGGTGTCGATGACCTGGCTGCCGCCCCAGGCATTCTCCACCGTGCGCAGGTTCACCAGCGCCTGCGACGCCCCGACCGGCCAGACGGTGCTGCCGTCGACCCCGGCCCAGCGAGGGCGCCCATCGGCCAGGGACAGGCCGCGTAGTTCGCTCCTCGCGAGGTCACGGAGGCTGACTACGACGGTGTCATCGGTGAGCAGCTGCGCGGCGACGTCGGGCACCGACCACATCAGCCTGTCCGAGGCCAGGTCGACCGCCGCGGTGAGCGCGGTGTCGGCGGCCGCGGCGCTGACGATCGCGGTCGTGCCGACCACGCCGGCGACGTAGACGGTGAACCCGGTGAGCGAGGCCTCGAGCCAGGTGTCGGGAAGCGGCACGGTGGCCGTGGTGAGGGTCTGGGCGGTCTGCGGGTCGGCCGAGACCAGCTCGATGCCCCGCCGGGCCGGGGTGGTGCCCTGGCCGGGTTGTTCGACCGGCCACGCGGCGAGCACGCGTCGCCCGGCGGGCAGATCGGCGAGCACCGGGGCGCGCAGGACGTCCGGGGCGCCGATCGCGGTCGGACGGGACACATCGAGCCCCGCGAACAAGGGCGACCGGGGGGGGACCACCGGTGATCATGTCGCCCGTGCTGAGGTCGGTGCGGGTCAGGCCGCCCTCGGCCAGCGACCAGCCGTGGATGCCGTCGAGGACCTGCGGGACGGGGATGGCGGTGTCGCGGCCGAGGGTGAGCTCGGGCGGCCCGAACGCAGTCGGCGGGTCGAACGCCTGCCTGATGAGAGGAGGGGGAGGGGGAGGGCCGGGATCGGCGGGGGGCGTTGCGGTGCAACCCGCCAGCACGGCCGCGACCACGAAAGCCCCGGCCGCAACACCCCGGCCCCGCCGCGGTGGTCTAGCGGGTGAACAGATCGCTGCCGAGGTAGATGTCCCAGTCGGCGTCTTCAAGGCCGTGCCCCCCGGATCGCAGGTGATAGCTCATGCCCGGCCCGCGGAAGCCCTCGCCGGCGGCCGGTGGCCAGCTGGTCGAGGACAGTCCGGTGTCACCGAGCCCGTAGAGCTCGTAGACCGGGGCGGCACCGAGATAGGACAGGAACTCGCCCTGGGGGTCGGCGTTGCCGTCCTCTGCGGCCGAGGCGACCACGACCCGGCCGGGCGCGATCAGCGCGAGCAGCTCGTTCTGGTCCACCGGCAGAGCGTCGGCGTTGCCGTCGTAGCGCTTGTAGGTCTCAGGGAACCAGTGCGGGAACTGGGAGTTGATCGCCGAGATCGACTCCCCTGCCGAGTCGCGGCGGGCGAGCTTCGCCCCGGTGGAGCCGGAGTTGTTCGAGATGACCACCGGGAACCGCGGGTCCTGGGCGCCGGCCCACAGCGCGGCCTTCCCACCCCGGGAGTGCCCGATCACCGCGACCTTGCTCGGGTCGATGTCCGGATCGGTCTGCAGGTAGTCCATCGCCCGGCTCGCGCCCCACGCCCACGCGCTGATCGTGCGCCCGGCGTCGGCGGGCAGGTCCTGGCCGGCCGGGTAGAAGGCGTCGATGACGCCGTTGCGGTAGGAACCCGCGTCGTCGGGGGCGATCTCCTCGGCGTTGACCGCGGCCAGGGCGTACCCGGCGCCGGTGATCGTCGCCGCGGGGGCGTAGCCGCCCGAGCCGGGATCGTCCCCGACCGAGCCGCGGTGGTCGATCAGCAGGAACGTGCCCTTCGGCGTGCCCGACGAGGGGGTGAACAGCCGCAGCGTAAAGCTCGCATCGCCCTCCGGGCCGGTCACCGTGATGGTGATCTTCTTCGCCGAGCCGCCCCCTCCGCCGGCCTCGGAGAACGTCGTCTTCGTCGGCGCGGGCAGCGACGTGCCGTAGACGTTCTCCTCGAACGCCGCGAGCAGCTCCGGGCGCTGCTGCTCCCAGGCCCGCGCACTGGTGATCCGCTCACCGGAGTCCGAGGTCAGCGGATCCGGGACACCCAGGTCATCGAGCGGACCCGCCACCCGGGCCACAGCCGCCGCGGACACCGGGCGACTCTCGCCATTGACCCCCGCGGTGCAGGTCACCATCGAGCCGGACGTCTCTGCGGGCAGCGCGGCCGCGACGACCGCGAGAGCCCCCACCAGAACACCGATCGACGACAGTCGGCGCCGCCGCCCGTAAGCAGGCCTCATCTGCATCCATTCTTCAGTACAGATGAGGCTAGTAGATCCAGTAATGAGGATCTACTCTTCAAGGGCATGAGCCTCGACGAGACGGCGCAGCGGAGGACCGATCCTGTGGTAGGTCCACGGTCCGCGACATGAGCTACGCCCCCGAGGAACAGGACGCGCTGGTCGCAGGCAGGGACATCCTCCGGCTATACCTCCGGTGCGACGGCGGTCAGCGACGGTCGTCCCGACCGGGACCTCCGGGGGCCCGCCAGCCAGCCCGGCCCACGAATCCAGGCTAGATGTAAGGGTTGTGAGAGATCTGCCTGTTACAGCAGGCTCGGTCTGGCGGAGTGTGCCTTCAGCCCCAAGGAGGAGCGAGATTCGTGGCTGGACTTAACAAGACACGGCAGGCGCTTCGTCTGAGCCCTGATCGTGAGCCCCATTCTCCTCGCGGAGATCAGTCGGCGAGCGTGCTCTCATTATCTCCTGTGATGAGACCCAGGTTCTTAGAGCAGACGCTCAGGCATGTACTTCTCAGGTTCCGATCTGCTGGATCGAGGTCTCACTCAGCCGATAATCGCCAGCCGAACCGCGGAGGCGACGATGCAGATCGCCAGAAGCATCTTTAGGTAAAACTCAGATATGCGACCGGCTACTACGGTGCCAACAAGACTGCCTATGATGTTCGCAATCGCCAGCACTAGGACCAACTTCCAGTCTGGCGTAGCCACAATCCAGAGCAGCGTCGCTGAAGCAAGATTGAACACTCCCTGAATTGCGCGGGAGTCGGCTAGGCAGTCATGCACAGGCCGGCCCGAGAGTCGCGATAGCGCCGTCTGCAAGAGACTCCCGGTTGCTGGCCCGATGAATCCGTCGTAAAAGCCGATGCTTGCAACCACCGCGGGTGTCGCTGGGCTAAGTACCGGAGCACTAGCCTCAGAACCACCCTCAGTGCTAGCTCCGCCGCGAAACGCCGACCATGTCATATAGACGGCCAGCAGAAGAAGAGCCGCTATAACTATAGGTGTGAACTCTGACACTGAGAACTGGCTCGCGGTAAAGACTCCGAGGCTCAATGCGAGCAATCCGCAGCCGATGTACAGCAGCAAAACTCGCGTTCTCAGGATCGACGGCCGAATCTGGCGATAACGCACGGCTGCGGCGAGATTCCCGAGTATCGCGACGGCTTTGTTGATTGCCAACGGTGCAACCGCCGCCCCTGCAGGAGCTACCCCCAACAGGGCCGGCAGTAGTACGACGCCGCCCGACCCGACAGCAGCATCGAGTATGCCGGCGCCGAAAGCAGCTGCGAGCACAAGCGTGAGCTCGCTGGCCGACAGAGACCAAAGATCCATTGCTGCAGACTCCCGTAAGGAGTCTGTATGGATCAACCCTTACTGCCGTTCGTGCTCTGCGGCACCCAAGCCGCAGATGCGGGTTAGCCTGGGGCTTTCATCGCGGTTCGCCGAGTAGGGCGTGTCAGTGGGCTGGAGGGTGCCACTGACCAGCGAAGATGGGGATTGCTGAAGTCCTTATCGTCGCGCAGGCAGGAGCACCCTCCAGGTGAAGAAGGCTATCGGGTTCTACCCGTGCCCGGACATCGACACGGCTGCGACGACGGTGGTGTCTCACGCCGGGACGCGGCTGCTGACCGAGACCATCGCCAAGGTCGGCCTGGACCGAGCCCTGTCGGTTGGGCTGGAGCCGTGGCGGCCGCGGCTGGCGGTGCACGACCCGGCGAAGGTTCTGCTCGACCTCGCGCTCACCCTCGCCGCGGGCGGGGACTGCCTGTCCGACATCGCCCTGCTGCGTGCCGAGCCCACCCTGTTCGGTCTGGTGGCGTCGGACCCGACGGTCTCACGCACGGTCGACCGCCTCGCCGCCGACGGTGCCGCGGCGTTGGCCGCGATCGACACCGCCCGCGCCGCAGCACGGGCGAAGGCGTGGGCACTGGCCGGGCCCGCAGCCCCCGACCACCAGACGAACGCAGCGAAACCGCTGGTCATCGACGTGGACGCCACCCTGGTCACCGCCCACTCCGACAAGCAGGGCGCCGCACCGACGTTCAAGAAGGGCTTCGGCCACCATCCGTTGTGGGCGTTCTGCGACCACGGCGCGGCCGGAACCGGAGAGCCTCTCGCGGCGCTGCTGCGGCCGGGCAATGCGGGGTCGAACACCGCCGCCGATCACGTCACCGTCATCCGCGCCGCCCTGCGCCAGCTCCCCGACCACAAACCCGGCAACCGTCCCGGGCGGAAGGTACTGATCCGCATCGACGGTGCCGGCGCCTCCCACGAGCTCCTCGACTGGCTGACCGGGCAGCGCCTGTCCTACTCGGTCGGGTTCAGCCTCACCCAGGAACTGGTCGACCAGCTCGCCGCTCTCCCGGCTGCGGACTGGCAGACCGCGCTCGACGCCGACCGTGAGCCCCGCCCGGGCGCGTGGGTCATCGAGGCCACCGGCTTGATGAACCTGGGGACCTGGCCGGACGGGATGCGGGTGATCGTGCGCCGCGAACGCCCACACCCGGGCGCGCAGCTGCGGTTCATCGACCGGGACGGGTTGCGCTACACCGCGTTCGCCACCAACACCCGCCCCGGCGGCCCCGGCCGCCAACTCGCCGACCTCGAGCTGCGACACCGCCGCCGCGCCCGCGCCGAGGACCGCATCCGCGCGGCGAAGGACACCGGGCTCACGAACCTGCCACTGCACGAGCTCGACCAGAACCGGATCTGGCAGGCCGTGGTCGCGCTCGCCTGCGAGGTCACCGCCTGGGCGCAGATGCTCGCCTACACCGGGCACCCGGCACGCCGTTGGGAGCCGAAACGACTCCGGCTGCGGCTGTTCTCGATGCCCGCCCAGCGAGCCCGTCACGCCCGCCGAACCGTGCTGCACCTGCCTGCGCACGCACCCTGGGCCGAACTGCTCTGCGACGGCCTCGCCCGGCTGCGCACGCTCGCTGTTCCCGGCTGAGCACGAACCCTCCGTCGCGACGACCCAGGAAACCGACCGGACCCGTGGACCCGGCGCCCCGAGCGACCTCGGCCGAACTGTCACACCCAACGGGCACAATCAGGCCCCGCCACACCGGCCAGCACCGGTGTCGATCAAGCCAGGACTGCCCGACGAAAGATCCGGGTTAGGGCGTCTAAACGATCGCCGAGCAGCGAGCAAATTGTAGCGCAGCGCTGATGCCTACAGAGAGCGAACGGTGAGATCGAATTGCACAACTTTTTCTTGTTCGGGCCTGCTGATGCCACAGAAGACTTCCGCGTGTACGAACCCCTGCTTCAAGGTTCGACAGTCGCGCGGTTTATATATGAAGAGTTCGCCAATTCTGCTGACATACCCATGGATTGGCTCATAGGCGGCGAAGTCCCGCATCTTCACCCGGTGTTCCTCCGCTGGCTGAGGCAATTGGCCGGAATGCTTGCCGTAGCGCGAGTTCTTGAGGAGGATCACGGTGCGGCCCCCCTTTACGGGGGCATCTCCTTGGGGGAACTCGCAGCGCTGCGCGCGTCAGGCGCTATTACGACCGAATTAGTGGTGAAGTTCCTCTATGAGAGACACCTTCAGGATGTCGACAGAGAGGAGGCCATCGGGTTCGTGTTCGTTCCCGCGTCGGAGGACTGGCGGTACTACGAACAGCCGGACCGCATGACGGTCTCGTGCGACTACGGTCCGGTGCTCGGTGGTGCCGGGCGCATGATCATGGTGTCCGGTCTACGCGTAGCATTGGAATCCGCACGCACCCACGGCCCCGCGGACCTCCAGATCGTGGACCGCGCCCTTGCCCACCAGGCGTACCACTCACCGTTCCGGGAGTCGAGTCGGCTGCGGCTGGAGTCGCTACTGGAGCGAAGCACGCTTGGCCACCCCGTGATGCCCGTGGTCACATCAATCCCCGGCAGGTACACCGTGTCATCCGGAGCGGAGGCAGCGGACGCGCTCGTTGTCAGTGAGACCCAGTGCCTGGATGTTCCGGGCCTGGTGGAGACCGCCCGGCGATATGCGCCCAGCCGAACCTACGTCATCAGTTCCTTTCTGCGTCAGCTGGAGATCGATTTTCACGTTCCGACTGAGTACGTGGACGACGTCTGGCTGGAACGGAGGTTTGGCTCGACCCCCTGAGAGCGTCGGTGCTCTCCCGGGCAGCCTTAGAGATCGTCGCATGTAAGGAACTCTCCGTGCTTAAAACTGGGCAATCAGTGATTCCTACAACCCGGTCCGTAGCCGAGACGGGCTGGCATGTGCTGACAAGGGATGATCCGGATCTCGGAGCGTTGCTGGATGCCGAAGCGCGTTACCAGTCCGGCTGCCTATCGATGGTCGCGTCCGCCAGTTTGGCCCCGCCATCCGTCCTCTGCGCGAACGGCACAGTTCTCTCGAGTGTTACGGCCGAGGGCTATCCCGGAGCCCGCTACCACCCGGGCGCCGTCCACTTTGACGCGATCGAGACACTCGCCGTCGAACGGGCAAAACGGGTCTTTGCAGCCCGGTACGCCAATGTGCAGCCGCATTCCTGCTCCTCGGCCAATCTGGCGGTCCTGGCTGCGCTGCTTCCCCGCGGAGGCCGACTGCTTGCGCTCGATCTCGATGCTGGCGGACACCTGACACACGGCGCCCGCGCCTCTGTCAGCGGCAAATACTACGATGTAGCCCGCTACGGGGTCGGGTCGGACGGCACGCTCGACTACGGGGCGATACGTGACCGGGCCTTGGAACACCGGCCGGATGTCATCATCGCGGGGGCCAGCGCTTACTGAGCCTTTTTCAACCTGACCAGCGAGCTTCTGCGTCAGGAGATCGCGAAGGTTGCAGCGCAACTGCTCTGACCACAGCTGCACAGGTCACCGGCTCGCCAGCTCGGCGTCTGCACCCACACAACCAGGCCCCTGAGCTGCCGGAACGGCAGGTTGAAAAAGGCTCACTGTCGGTACATCGACTTCAGCCGATTCCGGGACATCGCCGACGAGACCGGCGCACTCCTTCTCGCCGACATCTCGCACATCGCGGGCCTGGTGGCCACGGGGCTGCATCCGAGCCCGATCGATCGCGCCCACATCACGACAACCAGCACCTACAAGCAGCTTGCTGGCCCCCGGGGCGGGTTGATCCTGCTCGGTGAGGATTATCTCCGCACCTGCTCCGATGGACGGACCAAGCTGTGGCAGCTCATGCAGCGCGCCGTCTTCCCGGGCTTCCAGGGGACCCCGGACCCGTCCTCGATCGCGGCCAAGGCGCGAGCCCTGGCCATTGCGTCTAGCGGCGATTTCCACGCCACGATGAAACGCGTCGTCGACAACGCGAAGGCCCTGGCGGACGAGCTCCAAGCGCTGGGCTACAAGGTGTTAACCGACGGTACCGACAACCACATGGTCCTAGTCGACGCCCAGGCCGCCGGGCTCACCGGAATCGTGGCGGAGCAGGCGCTGGAGGAGTGCGGAATCCTCGGCAACCGCAACAAGATCCCCGGCGACCTACTGCCACCGACCGTGACAGGTGGTCTGCGATTCGGCACCAACATTCTCGCGCAGCGCGGTATGCAACCCTCCGAGATCCGCATGTGTGCGGGGCTCGTGCACGAAGTGCTGTCGCAGGTGCGAATGCTAACGCCGACGCTCTATGAGTTGGACGCGACGCGACGGGACGCGGTTCGCGAACGCGTGACCGCCCTGTGTCTGCGGTTTCCGGTCCCAGTCGACCGCGTATAGACGGCCCGATCGGAAAGGTTGCTCAGGCCATGACGTTCGTTGACCCCCTGTCCAACACCTTACCCTCAACCGATTCGTTCCCGTTGTCCTCGGCATTGGGGCTACGCCCGCGACCAGGATCTAGACAGCTGGGCGAGCGGCTAACCCGTTCAGTCGACATCACATTCTCTGCAGCTGTCGGTGAGAGCTCTCGCCGGTCGTTCCTGATTGTGGCGACCGCGGTCCTCGTCCACCGCTACACGGGTCTGGACCGAGTCTCCATTGAGGTACTCGACGGCACTGGCAAGGTGTCCGTCGTCGTGTCCGGTGACGAAAGTACTAGTCGTCTGCTCGAGAATCTCACCCTCTCTCCGGCGGCAGGCCCCTCCGCCGGATCTGACGCTTGGAGCCATCGCCGTCTCGTTCACCGGTAACCCGGAGGGGCCTGGCAGCGTTGGCAATTTCGAAGCCGGCTGTGAAATGGTCGTTCATGCAGACGTGGCGGCGTCGAGGGCGGAGATCAGCCTTGACGGTTCCCGTTTCGACAATGCGTTCGCCGACCGTATCTCGGGCCACCTCGAGGTCCTACTGGGCCGTATGGCCAAGGCTCCGTGCGATCCTGTCGGCCGGCTGGACATCCTCACGGACCGGGAAGCCGACACACTCCTACTGGAGTGGAACGGGACAGACCGACGTCTCACAGACGACGTCTGCATTCACCAGGCCTTCGAGGCAAGGGCCGCCGCTACCCCCGAGGCCGTGGCTGCCGTATTCGGCGAAGAGTCGTGGCTGTTTGGCCGGGTAAACAGTCAGGCGAACGAACTGGCCCACCGACTGATTGATCTGGGAGTGGGACCGGACGTTCGGGTGGCCGTCCACCTCGAGCGCACACCGGACCTCCTGGTGACCTTGTTAGCGGTGCTGAAGGCGGGCGGCGCATACGTTCCTCTGGACCCGAGATACCCCCGGGCCCGGCTGGAGAGCATGATCCTCGGTACTGACTGCTCGATCATGATTAGCAGCCGGTCGCTCGCCGAGGCCCTTCCCGTCCGCGTACGCCACCGTCTCCTGATCGACGAGCTGTCGGGCCGGCCAGGGATCCGTCAGGAGAACCCCGTCACCGAGGTCGGCCCGGAGAACCTGTGCTACGTAATCCACACCTCGGGGTCCACCGGGACGCCGAAGCCGATCGCGCTGCGCCACCGCGGGGTGCTCAACAACCTCGTCGACCTTAACACTAGATTCGACATTGGTCCCGACGACGCTGTCCTCGCGCTGTCCTCCCCGGGCTTCGACATGTCGGTATACGAGTTCCTCGGTATCACGCTGGCCGGAGGAACGGTTGTGATCCCGGAGCCCGACGCGGGCCATCACCCAGCTTCCTGGCTGGAGCTCGTGCACCGCCACCGGGTCACCGTCTGGAACTCCGCGCCGCCGCTGATGGACCTGTTTCTCGACTTCGTCGAGGTCGCAGGTGACCGACGACCCCTCCCAGTCGAACTCTCGCTGACAGGCGGCGACTGGGTGGCCGCATCGATGCCTGCCCGCTTCCGGAAGGCAGCCCCCCGGCTGAAGTTCGTTGCGCTCGGAGGTGCCACCGAAGCGTCTATCCATTCGACGGCCTTTGAAGCCGATCCGTCGGCGCCGTGGGACGGAGGACATCTGCCCTACGGCCGGCCACTGAGCCTTTGCCAACCTGGTCAGGTGTTGACGATCATGAGGGTCTGAACTGCGGCGATGAGCTGTCCGGCCCGGTTCGGGCTGGAGCGGATCTTGCGCAGGATCTTCCAGTTCTTCAGCTCGGCGTTGACCCGCTCACCGGGTCCGCGGCGGCGTGAGTGAGCGGCGTTGACCTCGCGCTGGTTGTGCGACAGCGGGCGGAACCGGCCGGTGTCGGGGTCCTTGCGTCGCCGCCGGTGCGGGACCGCGACCGTCGGGCCGGCGCCCTGGTAGGCGGTATCGGCCGCGGCGGGGATGTCATGTTCGGTCAGGGCGTCGATGATGCCGTGCTCGCGGGCGGCGCCCATGTCGTGGCGGGCTCCGGGAAGCGGCGGGGAGATCCACACCAGCCGGCCGGCGGGGTCGGCGATGACCTGGACGTTGAGTCAGTGGCACTTGTGCTTGCCGGAGTAGAACCCGCGGTCATAGCCCGAGGCCATCCCGACGCGGTCGATGCGCAGCAAGGTGCCGTCGAGGATCACGAACGCCTTGCCGATGGCGATCTCGATGGCCTGCTCGAGGGTGGGGGCCATCGTCGCGAGCAGGTCGATCGCCTCGCGCAGGTAGCGGTACACCGTCGAGGTCCCGACCCGGAAACCGCAGGCGAGGTCGGCGTAGGTCTCGCCCTTGCGCAGGTGGGCCATGACGAGCAGGGCCTGACGGCCCGCCGTCAGCTTCCGCCACCGGCTCTGGCGCTGGTTGCGGTGCGCGCGCAACGCGTCGGAGAGTACGTGCAGGGCACGGCTGGACACGGTCATCCCGGACGGGTAGGACAGCACCTTGAAGCTCCTGGTTGGACGGTTTCGATCTCAGCAATCGCCCGTCTACCAGGAGCTTCACCCATTCGAGGTCACGCCACGCCGCACAGGCTCTGACCAGCCCGAACGCCAGGTTGGCAAACGCTCACTGGCCAATCAGCGGACCTTCATTCTCGACGACCGGATGATGCCCGTGCCTGTCGGGGTGGCCGGCGAACTGTGTCTCGGAGGGGCTGGCCTGGGCCGGGGCTACCTAGACCGCCCGGATGAGACAAGGGAGAAGTTCGTCTCGTGGTCCTACCGCGACCGTCCCGAGGAGCGGCTCTATCGCACGGGCGACATGGCGAGATTCTCTTGCGACGGTCTGATCGAGATCCTGGGTAGGAGGGACTTTCAGGTCAAGATCAATGGGATCAGAGTTGAACTGGGCGATGTCGAGTCGGCCCTCGCTGCTCACCCGGGAGTCAAGCGGGCGGTCGTGGTGCCGCGGGCTGCTCCGCACGGTCGGGCGGCTCTGGTGGGGTATGTAACAGCCCAGCACCTCGAAGTGCTGGACGGCGCGTCGATCCTCCAAGAACTCCGGGAGCGGCTTCCGGAGCACATGGTCCCCGCTTCTGTCGAGATCATGGACGCGCTGCCACTGAACGGGAACGGCAAGATCGATCGCCGGGCGCTGGCGTCATTGCGGTCGCCGGGGGCGCCTCCGTCACGGGCGCGGGTGCGGCAATCCGCCCCGCCTGGGTCGTGGCAGCAACTGGTCGTTGAGGCGTGGCGGGACGTCTTGGGAGCCGATCAGCTGGATGACCACGACGACTTTTTCGCAAAGGGTGGAGACTCAATGAAGGCCATCCGGGCCATGGTGCGCATCGACCCCCGCCTCCGAGTCTCGGACATCTACCGGCACCGGACCGCGGTCGCTCTGGCAGACCACCTCACGGAGAGGTACGGGGAGCGGCCCGCGCCCTCGTCCTGAAGACCTCGCCTCGAACCCGCCCTTGAGCCTTCCCGGGAGCAGTTATGGCCGTGTACCTCGTGACCGGAGCCGCCGGATTTATCGGCGCGAACTACGTGCACCGTCTGCTGGAGTGGGAGTCCGCCGACGCCGAAGTGGTGGCCGTGGATTACTTGGGTTTCGCTGGGAATAGAGCGAATCTGAATCCGGTGTCCGATCGCGTGGTCTTTGAACAAGCCGACATTGAGCCTTTTTCAACCTGCCGTTCCGGCAGGTTGAAAAGGGCTCACTGCTCACCGAGGCCGTGCAGTGGCGCGGGTTCGACGACGCCGAGTCCATGGCGAAGGTCCTGCACTGGCGCGTCGGTCAGATCATCGCCGACCGCGAACCGGAGAATGGAACTGCCGAGCCCGAGCACGACTGGACCGCGGTCGCCGACACCCTCGCCCCCGGACCCGTCCGCGACTACCTCCACCAGCTCGGGGACCTGGCCGCTGACCGGCAGAGCGCACTCGGCACCGAGATCGCGCTCGACCCGCCACCGTGGGCGTGCGACCGGCTCCCGGCCGTCCCTGACCAGGACGACTTCGAGGCACGACGCGAATGGGAGCACCGCGCCGGAGTGGTCGCTGCGTACCGGGAGTACCGAGGCATCCCCGATCGCCAGTCCTCCCTCGGCCAGGCACCGCCGACCCAGCAGCCCTTCGCCTACGCCCTGTGGCGCGAAGCCACCGAAGCCCTCGACCCCGACCCGACCGCGCTGGCATGGCAGCACAAGACCGACAGCGAGCTCTACCAGGCCCGCGAAGCCTGGGCGCTCGCGCTGTACCACGCCGACGAGTACGGGCCCCGCGCCGTCGGAGAGGACCTGGCCGCCACCCAGCGGCTGGCCACCGAGATCAACGACGACGCCGTGCTCACCGCAGCCGAAGCAGACGCCACAGCTGACGGTCCCGACCGCGACGAGCTGATCGAGGCCGCCGACCGCTACCGCGCCCTCGCCCAGACCTACACCGCTCAAACGGCGGACATGGCCGAGGAGTACGAGGCCCGGCAGCAGTGGTGGGACGACGTTGCTCCACTGCGCGAGGCCGACCAGGCCGCGGCCGGGGAACTGGAACGACGCCAGCTCCCCACCTGGCGCGACTGCGGTTCCCCGAGATCGTGGAGGGTTCTTATGCCGCGTCTCGGGTGAGGGCGGCGTTCTCGTAGTTGATCGGTGAGAGCCCGGCGGCGGCACTGTGTCGCCGCCGGTGGTTGTAGAAGCCGTAACACCAGTCGATGACCGCCGCCCGCGCCCTACTGATGGTGTCGAAGTCGTTGCGGGACAGCACTTCCCACTCCAGGCTGGAGAAGAACGCCTCCGCCGCGGCATTGTCGAAACACGACCCGACCCGGCCCATCGACTGACGGATGTCGAGCCGCCGACACAGAGCGGTGAACGCGCCCGCGGTGTAGGTCGACCCGCGGTCGGTGTGGAAGATCACCCCGGCGATTCGGTCCGCCCCGCCGCGGGCCGCCACCGCCATCCGGATCGCCGCACACGCCAGCTCGGGGTTCGGGTGCAGCCCCGTGGCCGCGCCGAGCAGCCGCCGCGAGTACAGGTCGATCACCGTGGCCAGATACAACTTCCCGGCCGCGGTGGGGATCTCGGTCATGTCCCCGACCCATCTGCGGTTCGGCTCGGCCGCAGTGAAACCCCGACGAAGCAGGTCCGGGAACTTCGGCGCCGTGCGGTCCTGGCGGGTCAGCCCGTTGTGCCGCTTGATCCGGCGGGCGACCAGGCCCTGGCGGCGCATCGAGTCCGCCACGGTCTTCTCCGACACCCGCCATCCGGCCTCACACAGGTCGGCGTGCAGACGGGGTGAGCCGTGTAGCCGCTGGGCGTCGTCGAACGCCACGGCCACGGCGGCGTCCAACGCGCAGCGGCGCTTCTCGGTCGCGGTGGCACCACCGTCGGAACGCGCGGCGCGGTCGAGCCACTTGTACAGCCAGGAGATCGACACCCCCAACAGGGCGCAGGCCAGCGTGTGCGGCACCCGGTGGAAGGTCCTCTGGTCGGCGATGAAACGGGCCACGCTCACTTCGTCGCCTCCTTGACCCACAGGACCACGGATCGCTTGAGGACATCACGCTCCATCCGCAGCTCGGCGTTCTCCGCGCGCAGCCGCTTGAGCTCCTCGACGCCGCCGCGAGACAGGCCCTCGGTGTCCTCGCGGGCCTCTCGTGCACGGGCCACCCAGTTGCCCAGCGTGCCCTCGTTGACCCCCAGGTCACGGGCGACCTGGGCGATCGGCTTGCCCGTCTCCTCCACGACCCGGACCGCTCCGTCACGGAACTCCCGGTCGTAGCGCTTCCGTACCTCTGGCATCGCTACCCCTTATAGCTGATGCCTCCCCGATCATGGGGGAACCGCAAAGTCCTCGGACTCGGCCAGCACCGCGCGCCACCGCCCCGAGTGCGCCAGCGACCCGACCAGCAGGTGCGCGTGCGCCCCGAGACCCCATGCCGTCGGCGGGTCGGGCAGCTCGACCCAGTCCCACTGGGTCTCCTCGCCCGCCGGGTGGGTGATCACCGCCGCGTCCCGGCCCCGCGAGGCCTGACAGGGCTCGCAGTGCGGCCGCAAGCTGTGGGTGCGGATCGCCGCGGTCAACGACGGATACGACCCGGTGAACCCGAGTCCGACCAGCTCGTCGTGCAGCGTCGACGCCCACAGATGTGGGTCCTCGCCCAGCCGCAGCCGGCAGTACTCCAGGAACGGCTCGGTCAGGGTCGGTTCCCGGCGGACCCGCCGCTCGGGGACCCGTGCGCCGGACAAGTACGCGCGGATGGTCTTGCGGTCATGGCCCAGATGCCGGGCGATCGCTGAGATCGTCCAGCCCTGCTCCCGAAGCGCGTGCGCTTCCACATCAGCCTCCCAGGACAACACCCGGGCCTCCCACCACTCCGCCGGTGCTCACACATCACCGGCAGCTCAGCGGCAAGCCCTGACTCGGTCTCGACACCACGCCGGGACCCGTGCTCAACCTGGGGAAGTTGATCTAGCAGAACTGGGGAGATTCAGTTAGCGCCATCAATCTGCCGACCTGCTGATCGATGCGCTTGCACGGCCGGAGTCCAGATCGGCGTAGGGCTCAGTGTGCAGGACCCCGACGGTGCAGCCACGCCGGATCGCGTCCACCAGGTCACGACGCGGATGTTCTGCGGCCGCTCACCAGTCTTCACCGGCGATAGCAACTATGCGATCGGCGTGCTGGAGCACACCGACGGCCAGCCCGCGAGCAGGTGTTGGAGCTGGCCCTGGGCAACCCGCGGGGCTCGGTACTGCTCTTCCACATTCCCACCACCAGAGACTGTGGTCCGCACTGGCGACAGCGTCTGTTCAGCCGGGATCTGTCCACGTGGGACTGTTTCAAGATCGGTGTTTTCGGCCCGACACGCCGGGCTGAGGTCCGGCGAGATGGGCACGGACAGTGATGACATCGGACCTTGTGGATCCAAGCGAGGGTGACCCGAAGCCTGCTCGGCAGGCGTCGGCGGAGCGGGCCGCTGCGGCGGCGATGGTGGCCGAGGCGAAGGCGCGCGGGCTGGCGTTGACCGGCCCGGACGGCCTGTTGAAGCTCTTTACCAAGAATGTTCTGGAAACGGCGCTGAACGAGGAGATGACCGAGCACCTCGGGCACGACAAGAACCGGGCCGACCCCGGCCGGGAATCCACCAACGTGCGGAACGGGTCCCGCTCGAAGACGGTTCTCTCGGATGCCGCGGGTGACGTGGAGATCGACGTTCCGAGAGACAGGGCCAGCACTTTCGAGCCGCAGATCGTGAAGAAGCGTCAGCGGCGCCTCACAGATGTCGACGAGGTCGTACTGTCGCTGTATGCGAAAGGGATGACGACCGGGGAGGTTTCCGCACATTTCGCTGACATCTATGGGGCGTCAGTATCGAAGGAGACGGTCTCGCGGATCACCGACAAGGTCGTCGCCGAGATGAATGACTGGGTTGGTCGGCCGTTGGATTCGGTGTACGCCGCGGTGTTCATCGACGCTGTCCACGTCAAGGTCCGGGACGGGCAGGTCGCCAACCGGCCGGTCTACGCAGCCATCGGCGTCACCGTGGACGGCTGCAAGGACGTGCTGGGGCTGTGGATGGGCGTCGGCAGTGAGGGCGCGAAGTTCTGGATGAGCGTGCTGGTCGACCTGAAGAACCGCGGCGTGCGTGACGTGCTGTTCCTGGTCTGCGACGGCCTCAAAGGACTCCCGGAGGTCGTGGCCAACGTGTGGCCGCAAACCATTGTCCAAACCTGCGTCGTGCACCTGATCCGAAACACTTTCCGGCTGGTGGGTCGACAGGACTGGGACGCGGTGAAGCGCGACATCAAACCAATCTATGCCGCGCCCAACCCGAATGCAGCACTTATCGCTATGGATGAGCTCGACGAGAAATGGGGCCGTAAGTACGCGGCGATGATCCGGCTATGGCGCAACGCGTGGGAAGAGTTCGTGCCGTTCTTGGACTACGACGTCGAGATTCGAAGGGTGATCTGCTCTACGAATGCGATCGAATCGCTTAACGCCCGCTACCGGCGCGCGGTGCGGGCGCGTGGTCATTTCCCCACTGAGCAGGCTGCGATGAAATGCTTGTATCTTGTGACTCGCAGCCTGGACCCGACCGGGACGGGCCGCACGAGGTGGACGATGCGTTGGAAGCCCGTGATCAACGCGTTCGCCATCACGTTCGGTGACCGCTGGCCGGGAGCCGAGACCTACTGAGCAACGACGCCGAAACACCGATCACGAGACAGGCCCGTCCACGTGTCAACGGCGGGTTGGGAGTGACCCCGTAGCGACGGATTGGAACTGACCCCCGGCGTGGTGTGGTGATGGTCAGTCGTTGCTGGCGCGGTTGTGTTTGGCCAGGAGCTCGCGTCGGGCGCGGGTGCGGTAGGAGTCCCCGGACAGGGTCAGGACTTCGGCGTGGTGGACGAGGCGGTCGATCATGGCTGCGGCGACGACGTCGTCGGAGAAGGTCTCGCCCCAGCGGCCGAAGGGCAGATTGCTGGTGACCATGACGCTGCCTTGTTCATAGCGGGAAGCGATGAGCTGGAAGAACAGGTTCGCTGCGTCCTGGTCGAACGGGATGTAGCCGACCTCGTCGATGATGATCAGTTTGTAGCGGCGGATCTTCTTCAGCTCGGCCTCGAGCCGGCCGCTCTGGTGCGCGGCGGCGAGTCTGGTGATCCAGTTGCTGGCGGTGTCGAACAGGACCGAGTAGCCGGCGTGGGCGGCTTTGACGCCGAGCCCGATCGCGAGGTGGGTCTTCCCGATCCCGGGCGGGCCGAGCAGGATCACGTTCTCGCACTTGGCGACGAACGTGCTCGTGGCCAGGTGGGCCAGGATGTCGCGGCGCAGCGAGGGCAGATGGTCGAGGTTGAAGTCCTCCAAGGTCTTGACCTGGGGGAAGTGCGCGGTGCGGATCCGCATGACCGTGCCCTTGGACTCGCGGTCGGCGACCTGGCGCTGCAGCAGCGCGCCCAGATACTCCTCGTGCGACCAGTTCTCCTCACGGGCCTGGGCTGCAAGCTGTTCCCAGCTGGCCGCGATGGTCGGGGTCTTCAGGACCCGGGTCAGGTAGGCGATCATCGCCGGCAGTCCGTCGGGGACCGCGGCCAGCACCGGACCGGCCGGCCCCGAGCTCCCAGCGGGGTCGGTGGTGATCTTCGGTGGTGTGGTTGTCATGAGCTGCTCGCTTCCTCGGCAGTGGAGACGAAGTCGACACCGAACAGGGCGTCGTAGTCGGGCAGTGCGCGCAGGGTCACCGGGTGGCCGTCGAGGTGACGGCGTGCTGCGGCCTGTCGGGTGTTGCGGTCGTGGGCCAGGGCGCGGCGCATCGCCGCGGCGGTGTGCTGGTGCGCCGGGTCGGTGATCACCGCGTGGCGGGCCCAGCTGCGGTCGTGACGGGCGACGACCTGGCCGGCGCAGTAGACGACGACCTCGCGCGGTGAGGCGGCGACATCGACGAACCGGCCGATCATCTGCGGATCCACGGAGTAGTCGTTGGCATCGACGCGGACGTAGTAGTCCCGTGCCAGCCGGATCCGCTGGGCCAGCCCGATCGGCGGGTCCAGCGGCGGCAGCGGAGTCATCGCCGCGTAGTCGTGGGCGAGCACGTCCACCGGGCGGCCGCCGATCGCTCGGACGGTGCGGGTGTTGGCCCGGGCCAGCCAGTCGTCGATCTGGTGGTTGAAGTCGGCTGGGGAGGCGAAGCGACGTCCGGGCAGGAACGAGGTCTCGAAGTAGCCGTTGTTGCGTTCGACCAGCCCCTTGAACTCCGGATCCCGCGGTGGGGCAAGCCGGATCCGGGTGGCCAGAGTGCCGGCGAACGCAGCGGCCGGTGCCGAGACCCGCCCGGTCCCGCCGATCGCAGACTCCCGGTCCCAGACCAGCGTGCGGGTCACCCGCCCGACGTCGCTGATCAGCTGCCACATCCCGGACAGGATGTCCCCGGCCTGGCGCGAGGGGATCATCGTCGCGGACAAGAACCGCGAGTAGCCCAGCGTCATCACCAGCACCGGTAGGACCCGTTCCTGGCCTGGGCCGACGGGGATCGTGGTCTCGGGGAACCACAGGTCGCACTGGGTGATCTCGCCCGGTGCGTAGGCGACCCGGTCGACCGGGTCGATCCCGACATACTCGGGGCGGATCTGGCGGATCCGGTCCTTGAGCACGGTCAGCGAGTGCTCCCACCCGATCCGCTCTGCGATCACCGTGGCCGGCATGCGTGGGAACTGCGCCAGCAATGCCCGCACCTGCGGCTCGACCGCATCCGCCAGCGATCCCCGCGGGCCCCGTTCCCGCTTCGGCGGGCCCGGCGCCCGCAACGCGGAGCGCACCGTGTTGCGGGCCACCCCCAGCCGGCGGGCGATCTCCTTGATCGGGACACCCTCGGCCCGATGCAGACGACGGATCTCGGCCCAGTCCTCCACCGACAACACCCCCTCAGCGTCGTGCAGAGGGGGTCAATCCCAAGCCGACGCTAGGGGGTCAGTCTGAGCCCGTCGTCGACACCACGCGGTGCCGTCCTCGGTGCGGTACGAGACGAGGAGGGCCATCGCAGCGTGCTGGGCGTGGTCGAGACCATCGCTGATGTCCGCCAGCAGCCGCCGTGCGGTCGGGTCGGCAGCGGTTTCATCGCTGTGTTCGAGTTCAGCGGTGATCGCGGCGAGTTGCGTGAGCAGGGTGAACAACTCGGCGGAGGCCTCGGGGAGTGGCCCTCCGGTGGCCGGCCCGTCGGGTCCGGCCGGTCGGTCGGGGGTGGGCGTCGGTATGCACCGTAGGGAATGCAGCTGACGGAGTGCGCTGTCGAACCGGTCTCCAGAGCTCATGCTGTCCTCGGTGATCCACGCTCCGCTATCCGACATGTGTCCCCTCCCAGGCGTTCTGTGCTCGGGTGGCAGGTCCAGATTCGTGCCGGGGACCTTGCCCCGCTTTCGGAGTCGCGCTCAACGACTGAGCCGTGGCGTACTCGAATGTGTACGCGTTCGGGTACCCTGTGAGGTGTGTGGGTGCCTGAGGTGTTGTCGTTCCGGGAGTTTCGTACGGCGTTGGCGGCGACGTTGAAGCGGGTGCAGGACCCCGAGGCGGAGCCCGTCTTCGTGGGCGCGCATCGCAAGCCCGAGGCGGTGGTGATGTCGGTGGCCCGTTACGAACAGCTCGTCGGAGCGGCGCGGCGACGCGCGGATGTCGACGAGGCGCTCGCCTCGGTGCGCGCGGAGGGTCTCGAGCCCAGTGCGGAGGGCCTGGCGTTGCTCGATGGTGTCGCGGCGGGTTCGCTGAGCACCGACGAGGCTCGTGAGCGTGTCCTGGCCCGTTACCGCCGTTGACCGGACCGGACCCCTACCTCGACCTCGACACCGGTGTCCTGCGGAACCGGCTGGGCATCGCCGACCCGGCCGAGCTCGCCCAGGCCGAGGCCGAGCTCACCGCCCTGCGCCTGATCGAGCTGCGCCAGGCGCCGCTGCCCGGGCGCTACGACCTGGACCACCTACAGGATTTCCACCACTACATCTTCCGCGACCTCTACGACTGGGCCGGGCAGCTGCGCACCGTGTCGATCGGCAAGGGGCAGCTGTTCTGCCTGCCCCAGCACCTCGAATCCTTCGCCGCCGATATCTTCGGTCGCCTGTACGCCCAGCAGGGTCTGCGCGGGCGTGACCTCGACGGTTTCGTCACCGGTCTGGCCGAGCTGCTGGGCGACATCAACGCCCTGCACCCGTTCCGGGAGGGCAACGGGCGCACCCAGCGGGCGTTCCTGGCCCAGCTCGCCCACGACGCGGGCTACGAGCTGCGCTGGACCGCGATGGACCCGGCCGAGAACAACCGCGCGTCCGCGCTCTCGCTGGCCGGTGACAGCTCCGCCCTGCACACCATGCTCGCCCTCCTCGTCAGGCCACTCCGTCAGCCACCCCAGTCGCGGCCGGCCTCCACCGACAGCTGAGCGGCGCCTCCGGCTCGACCTCGGCCTGCTTCTCGAGGGGCCGTGCCGCTTGTGCCGGAGTCGGCAAGGCGTTCCTGGCTGTGTGTCCGCCGCGTCTGGCTGAGTGGGCTGAAGAATTGTCGGTCCCCTGTCGCACACTGAGCCTTTTTCAACCTGACCAGCGATCTCCTGACGCAGAAGCTCGCTGGTCAGGTTGAAAAAGGCTCACTGCATCAGGACGTGCAGCGGGATCGTGACCTTGCCGGCCTGCTCGAGGACGGTGCGGGGGATGAAGCTGCCGGCGAACAGGATGGCGGCCACGATGCGCGGCTCGAGGACCGCCAGCCGGGTGCCGACGGCGATGACCCCGCCCGCGAAGCCCACCGGGCCGCCGATCTCGGGCAGCGCGAGCAGGGCGTCCAGGGTCCGCTGCCATTCGGGGACGGCCTCGTCGACCAACGGCAGGATGAGTCGGTCGATGATGTCGTCATCGACGGGCCGGCCGGCCTGCAGCACCCGGCGGACATCGGCGCGCGCCCCGTCGACGCTGGCGATCGAGGTCCGGCCTCCGCTGCCGGGGAGTTCGATCGTGGCTGCCGCGTATCCCTGCGCGACGCAGTCGCGGGCCCTGGACACCAGGCGGTCGTGCATCCTGTCCAGCCCGCCGGGGTGCCCGAGCAGGACCAGCGGGACCGGCCCTGTCCCGGTCACGCCCGTCCAGAGGATTCCGGGGATCTCCCCGAGGGTGAACTCGCGCTCGACGACGCCGTTGTCCCACTGCTGTTCGGAGGTGAACTCCATGGTCGTGCCTTTCAGGAGCGGTCGTGAACGGCGCTCCCGGACGACCTATCGTCCGACCGTGACCCCTGAGGGGAGCACCCATGTCGAATCGTTCACGGGTACCACCTCCTCGGTCTCCTGCACGGTCAGCGGCACGGTAGCAGTAGTCGAATCGGCACCGCGGGAGAATTCCCGCGCGGGATGTCCGGCAGGTGTCGTAATCGGGTGCCGTGCTCGGCCGTAGGGCCGTGGCGTCGTCGCAAGGGCTCGGCAGGCACGTCCGAGCTTGAGGAGGCGGTCGGCTCGATCTGCACGACAAAGCCGAGCTAACTGTCATAATTCTCATTATCGGCTCGTGACCACCGAGGCTTGCACCAGGTGCGATAGCTTCCGCGCTGGGGCGTTTCGTGGCTACCACAGGCTGGAGTACCTGGAGGCCGAGTTCTATCTGCGCGCCGTGACGGGCAACGGCCTGAAGGACTCCCAGATCGACGGGAAGGGCGAGCTCGGCGGTGTGACCGGGGGCTACAAGGTCTCGTTCGAGACCAAGCTCGGCCGCCAGTACGCCGAGGAGATCGCCCAGGACGAGCGGGCCCACGTCGACTTCCTGCGTGCCGCACTCGGCGACGCGAAGGTCGCCCGGCCCGAGATCGACCTGCAGGAGGCGTTCACCGCCGCGGCGCGGGCGGCCAGCGTCGTGGGCGCGAACGAGACCGTCCTCAGGAGGGGCTTCTCCACCCGGCGCCGTCCTCGGTGCGGTAGGACATCAGGGGGGTCGACGCAGCGTGCTGAGTCTGGTCGAGACCCCCATTGATCTCCGCCAGCATACGCCGGGCGGTCGTCGGCGAGTTCTTAGACGCCGTGCCAGCGGAACGGGTTGCCGGCCGCGGCTCTCGTCACCGAGCTGACCGGCCCGCTCGACAACTTTACATCGGCAAGACTCCGGAGCGACCCCTACCCCGGGCGGGGTCTTACCAGTGAGCCTTTTTCAACCTGACCAGCGAGCTTCTGCGTCAGGAGATCGCGAAGGTTGCAGCGCAACTGCTCTGACCACAGCTGCACAGGTCACCGGCTCGCCAGCTCGGCGTCTGCACCCACACAACCAGGCCCCTGAGCTGCCGGAACGGCAGGTTGAAAAGGGCTCAGTGTCGGCCAAGCGTGGCGACCGGGTCGTGACCCCGGACCGACCGTCGGAAGGGAGGCCCGCTTCGCCACTACTGAGGCCGCGGAGAGGTGGTAGGAGCTATACCTGGTCGCACGACCGGACACCTAGGGAAGCCTGGACGGTGCTGATCGAGCGCCCCACCGCTCCGCAGAACCCGACACGTCCACGCAGACGATGCAGCTGCGGCGCGAGTTGTCACCCGCTTCAGCGGCGCGGCCGCCTTATTGATCTCATGAATCCCTCTCACCCGACGCCGACGGTTCCATTACAGGCGGTCGGGAACACGGTGTACTCCCCTGCCAGTTCTCCCGCTGCGAGATTGTCGTGCAAGTGCTCCGGACGTGACGTGCCGGGGATCGGCAGCATCGTCGGCGACCGCTGCAGCAGCCACGCCAGGGCCACCCGGGCGGTGCTGACCCCGAGCGCGGCGGCGGTACGGCGCAGCGGCGCGCCGCTCGGCCCGTCGAGCCCGGCGAGCGGGAAGAACGGCACGTAGGCGATCCCCTCGGCGGCGCACCGGTCGACGAGGGGGTCTTCGTCGCGGTGGGCGGGGCCGTAGGCGTTCTGCACGCACACGACCGGGGCGATCGTCCGGGCCTCGTCGAGCTGGCCGGCGGTCACGTTGCTGACCCCGAGGTGGCGGACCAGGCCCTGCTGCTGCAGCTCGGCGAGCGCGGTGAACCCGGCAGCCAGCGACCGGCCGGGGCGCACGGCGGTCGCGTCGCCGACCCGCAGGTTCACCAGGTCGAGGGCGTCGACCCTGAGCCGTCGCAGGTTGTCGTGGACGTCGGCGACGAGCTGGTCCGGTCCCGGGGCGGGCTGCCACGACCGGTCCGGGCCGCGCCGGAACCCGACCTTGGTCGCGATCCGCAGGTCGTCGGGGTAGGGGTGCAGGGTGCGGCGCAGCAGCTCGGTGACGACGTGCGGGCCGTAGAAGTCGGCCGTGTCGAGGTGGGTGACACCGGCGTCGACGGCGTCGCGCAGCACCCGGGCCGCGGCGTCGGGGTCGGTGGGCGGCCCCCAGACGCCGGGGCCGGCGAGCTGCATGGTGCCCAGCCCGAGCCGGGACAGCACGAGGTCGGGGGCGAGCGCGAGCTCGCCGCCGGGGCGGGTGGTCATCGGGTACCTCCGTTGCCGGGCACGGGCCACGCCGCGAGCTCGTCGAGCACGGCCGCCCAGTCGACGGCGTGCCCGCGGGCGTCGAGCGCGACGAGCGCGGTGAGCAGGGCGGTGACCTCGTCCGGTTCGGGGCCGGTGGCGGCCACGACGGCGGCGGGGTCGAGGTCGGCCGCGGCGAGCCGGCCGAGCACGGCGCCGGGACCGATCTCCAGGTGGGTGGTCACGCCCTCGCGGACCAGCGTCGCCATCACCGACGACCAGCGCACGGTCCGGCGGCAGTGGCGCAGCCAGTGGTCGGGGCCGGCGGGGGCCGCGGCGTCGACGACGGCGCCGTCGGCGTTGCCGACCAGCGGCACCGCGGCCGGCCGAGCGGGCAGGCGGTCGAGCACGGCGCGCAACGGCTCGAGCACCGGTTCGACGGCGGCGGAGTGGTAGGCGCCGCCGACGGCCAGCTCCGTGGTCGGCACGCCGCGGGCGGCGAGCCCGGCGGCGACGGCCCGGGTGGCGGCGGTCGGCCCGGCGAGCACGACCGCGGTGGGGGCGTGCACCGCGGACAGCTCGACGCCGGTCCCGGCGAGCAGCGGGGCGGCCTCGTCCTCCCCGATCCCGACGGCGATCATCGTGCCCTCCCGGGGCAGTCCCTCGATCAGCCGGCCGCGCTCGACCGCGACGGTGGTGGCGCCGGCCCGGTCCCACACCCCGGCGCACGCGGCCGCGGCGATCTCGCCGAAGGAGTGCCCGCAGACCAGGTCCGGGGCGACGCCGACGGCGGCGAGCAGGTCGGTGAGGCCGAGCGCGAGGGCGAGCAGCGCGGGCTGGGTGTGCCCGGTGCGGTCGATGGCGCGCAGCCCGTCCGGGCCGGGGGCGCCCGGATCGGCGACGACCTCGTCGAGCGGCGGGACCAGCCGGGACCCGGCGTGCCGGGCGACGGCGGTGAGCGCGTCGGCCACCCGGGGCGAGGCCGCGGCGAGCTGCAGTCCCTGCCGGGGGCGCTGGCTGCTCTGCCCGGAGTAGAGGAAGGCGAGCCGGCCGAGCTCGGGCACCGGGACCGGGTGCGGCCCGGGCGCGGTGAGGTCCGCCGCCGACCCGGCCAGCACCACGCGCCGGAACCGGTGGCGGGGGTCGGCGCCGGCGGCGAGCTCGCGGGCCAGGCCGGGCAGGGTCGTGGTGCCCCCGGCCCGCGCGGCGGCCCCGGCGGCGGCACGGGCCAGGCCGTCCGCGGTGGGCGCGGTCAGGACCAGCGGCACCGGTGGGGTCGGGGTCATGGGGTCGCTCCTGCCCGGGCGCGGGGCCCGAGGGGTACGAGGGCGAGTGCGGCGAGGGACAGCCCCCCGGCGACGGTCCAGAGCAGCCCGGCCCCCGGACCGGCGACGACCGCTGCTCCGGCGAGCGCGCCGACCCCGGTCCCGAGGTGGATGGCCGAGGAGTTCAGTGACAGTGCGAGCGGGGCCAGGTCCCCGGTGGCACCGACGATCCGGCTCTGCTGGGCCGGGACGGTGGCCCAGCCGGACAGGCCCCACAGCACGGCGTAGCCGAGGCCGAGGGCGAACGAACCGGCGACCACCGACAGCGCCAGGTGGTCGAGCGCGAACACCGCGACGACCACCGCGACCGTGCGGCCGGCGCCCCACCGGTCGGCGGCTCGGCCCCCGGCCCACGTCCCGGCGACGGCGCCGAGCCCGAAGGCGAGCACCAGCGCGGCGACACCGGTGGGGCCGGCGTCGGGGAACAGGACACCGAGGTAGGGGTAGACGGTGAACGCGGCCGCGTTGGCCAGCAGGGTCACCGCGAGCACCGCGAGCACGTCCGGGCGGCGCAGGACCGTCACCCGCGCCGCGAGGCCGGGCACCGGCGGGCGTGCGGACCCGCCCGCGCGGGCGGCGACGCCGGCCGTCGCGACCGCGCCGAGGACGGCGACCAGGACGAAGGCGGCCCGCCAGGAGCTCTCCCGGGCGACCAGCGTGCCGATCGGGGCGCCGGCCACCAGGGCCAGCGACGCGCCCCCGACCACCACGGCGGTGGCCCGGCCGTGGCGCTCCGGCCCGCCGAGCGTCGCGGCGGTGGCGATCGCGCACGGCACGAACACCCCCGCCCCCAGACCGGCCACGACCCGGGCGGCCCCGAGGGCGGCGACGCCGGGCGCGGCGGCCGCGGCGAGGTTGGCGGCCACGAACACGCCGAGGGCCGCGAGCAGCACCCGGCGGACCGGCAGGTGGGCGGTCACCGCCACCAGCATCGGGCCGCCGAGGGCGTAGGCGAGGGCGAACAGCGCGACCGTCACGCCGACGGCGGCGGGGCCGGTGTAGAGGTCGGCGGCCACCTCGGGTAGCACCCCGGCGATGAGGAACGAGTCGGTCCCGGTGGCGAAGGTCCCGGTCGCCAGGACGCCCAGCAGGAACGCCGGGGAATGGGGCGCGGATTGTGCCGGGGATCGTCCGGGCATCGCTCTCCGGGGTCCGAGGGAACAGCGTCGGGCGTTTCACGGTAACCCGGAGATCACCGCTCCTCGACACCCGTGACACGCATTTCGACACGTAACGGCAACTGGTGTTAACTTGAGGGAGTATACGGACATGCAGCACGGAACACCACCACCTGTCGCGGTGATTTTCGTCATCTGAAGCTCTGACCAGCGATGATCGTTCCGAGATCGGGCCGATATCGGCGCGAGGTGCCCGGCGCATTCCGCCGCTTGTTACCTTCGAACACGAAACGCGACCGGCTCGAACCTCCTCCGCAGCACCTCGTCCACGCATTCCTCCTCATTTCGAGGGAAGTCGACGGAGGAGCGGCCGGTCCGGTCACGCCGCCGCGTTCACCCACTGGGACGGATGCCGACGACGGGAGTCACGCCGTGTCCCACCCCGCCCCCGCGCCCACCGCGCCCACCGCGCCCACCGCGACCGGCTGCGCCGTCCCCTCGGCCCCGCGCGAGCCCGCGCTGCCCGCGCTGCCGGCCGCCGCCCGCGTCGTGCTGGTGCTGCCCAGCGGCCCCGAGCTCGCCGCGCTGCTGCTCGAGTGCCTCGGCCGCGGCCTGGTGGCGGTGCCCCTCGGCCCGCGCACCGAACCGGCCCGGGTGCAGGAGATCGTCGACCGGGTCGGCGCCGCCGTCGTCGTCACGCCGGACGGGGTCACCGCCACCGGCCGGCACGCCGACCGCCCGGACGCCGACGGGCTCGCGCTGATCATGTTCACGTCCGGGTCGACCGGCACGCCGAAGGGCGTGATGCTCCCCCGCACCGCGGTGCTGGCCAACGCCCGGCACACCGCCGCCCTGCACGGCCTCACCCCCGACCGGCCGCACGCCACCTGCCTGCCGCTGTTCCACTGCAACGCGCTGGTGATGTCGCTGGTCGGCACCCACCTGACCGGCACCCCCCTGCTGCTCGCGCCGCGGTTCGACCCGGCCACCTGGTTCGCCGACCTCGACCGGAACGCCGTGCGCACGGCCTCGATGGTCCCGGCGCTGCTGCCCGACCTGCTCGACGCGGCCCCGCCGTGGCCCGGGCGGCTCGACTACGTGATCACCGCGGCCGCCCCGCTCACCGGGGACCTGGCCCGCCGCTTCCACGACGTCTACGGCCCGCGCCTGCGGCAGGGCTACGGGCTGACCGAGCTGGTCAACTTCTCCTTCACCTCGCCGCAGCCGGAACCCGCCCACTGGCGCGCGCACTACCTCGACGCGCACCCGCCGGTCGGGGAGGCCCTGCCCGGGACCGAGCTGCGGCTCGTCGACGGCGGGCGGGACGCCGACGCCGGCGAGGTGTGGATCCGCTCCCCCGACCGGATGCGCGGCTACTGGGACGACCCGGACACCACCGCGGCCACGCTCACCGACGACGGCTGGCTGCGCACCGGCGACCTCGGCCGGGTCCGCGACGGGCTACTCGTCCTCGACGGGCGCCGCAGCGAGCGCATCGACCGCGGCGGGGAGAAGGTCTACCCGCTCGACGTCGAGCGGAGCTGGCGCGACGCCGGCCTGCCCGGCACCGCTGCCGCCGTACCGGTCCCCGACGACGTGCTGGGCCACGAGATCGGGATGGTCTGCGCGGGCACCTCCCCCGAGGTCCGCGACGCGGCGCGGCGGATCCTCGCCGCGGGCCCGCAGCGGCCCGGCACGGTCGCGTTCGGCACGTTCGCCGCGACGAGCACCGGCAAGCCGCAGCGCTCCGCGATGGGCCGCGGTCTGGTCGCCGGTCGGGTCGGCGCCGCAGCCGCCGCCGACCCCGGCGGACCGGCCCGGCTCGCCGCCCGCGTCGGCGCCATACTCCCCGACGGGTGCCGGGCCCGGCACGTCGACCTGACCGGCGCCCCGGCCCCCACCGGGGGCGGGACACCGGACCTCCCCGGTGCGCCCGGCCCACCCGTCGTGGTCGCCCACGGGCCCGGGACCTGCCCCTGGGTTCTGCTCGACCGCCTGCTCGACGACGCCGGGCACACCGCCGCGGGGGTGGTCCCGCTGCGCGCCGGGGGCCGCGACCTGGGTGGCGTCGTCTGGGCCCGCTGACCGCCCCACCGCATCCGACCCCTCCCGACCGAAGGGCTGCACCCGTGACCCACGCCTCCACCCGGCCTGACACCGGCACCGACCTCGAGATCGTGACCTGGGCCGACGCGGGCGTCGGCGACCACCGCACCGAGCTGACCGTCGACCACGGGCCGCTGCCCGTCGGGCTGCACGGCACCGCCGACGCGTCGGGCCGCGAGCTGGCGACGATCGGCTCCATCGGCGCCGACCTCATCCGGCTCCCCGCGGGCAGCGGGTTCCAGCCGCACACCCACCCGGGCCACCACGTGCTGACCGTCGTCGCCGGGATCGGGACGATCACCTACGGCGGGCGGGTCCACGAGACCCGCGCCGGGCAGACGTTCCTCGTCGAGGGCGAGGTCCCGCACGCCGTCGGGTCGATCACCGACCACGTCATCCTCGCCGTCGGGTCCCCGCACAAGCAGATCGACGCCGAGGACCGGATGGCGCCGGTCCCGTTCGAGGAGATCCTCGCCCCGGACGGCGACCTGACCTGCATGATCTGCGCGATCGCGGCCGAGATGCCGGCGCGGCTGCACGAGCGCGGCTGCCCGCACTGCCCGTGTGCCACCTGTTCCGGGATGGCCGGGTGAACCCGGCCGCCGGGACACCGGGCACGGCGCCGGCCGCCGTCGTCGGGATCGGCGCCCGCTACGCCGGCGGGGTCGGCTCCGCCGACGACCTGTGGGCGCTGCTCACCGCGGGCCGCACCACAGTCGGCGAGGTCCCCGACGACCGCTGGCGCCCCTACCGCGAGCACTCCCGCGAGCACGCCGCCGCGCTCGACGGCGTGCTCGCCCGCGGCTCGTTCCTCGACGACGACGTGCACGGCTTCGACGCCGCCTTCTTCGGCGTCCCGGGCCGCGAGGCCGAGCAGCTCGACCCGCAGCAGCGGATCGCGCTGGAGGTCGCCTGGGAGGCGCTCGAGGACGCGCGCATCGACCCGTCGTCGCTGGCCGGGACCGACACCGCCGTGCACCTGGGCGTCGGTACCGACGACTACGGCCGCCGCCTCGTCGAGGACCTCCCCCGGGTGCGCGCCTGGACGGGCATCGGTGCCTCGCTGTGCGGGGTGCCGAACCGGATCTCGCACGCCCTGGACCTGCGCGGACCCAGCGTCGCGGTGGACACCGCGTGCTCGTCGTCGCTGGTCGCGATCCACCAGGCCTGCGCCGCGCTGGGCGCCGGGGAGACCCGGCTCGCGCTCGCCGGTGGCGTGATGGTCATGTCCGGTCCCGGGCTGACGGCCGTCCTCGGGCAGGCCGGCGCGCTCGGCCCGGACGGGCGCAGCACCCCGTTCGACGCCGGCGCCGACGGCTACGGCCGCGGCGAGGGCTGCGGCGTCGTCGTCCTCAAACGGCTCGACGACGCCCGCGCCGACGGCGACGAGGTCCTCGCCGTGATCCGCGGCGGCGCGGTCCGCCAGGACGGGCGCACCGAGGGGATCATGGCCCCGAGCGGTGCCTCGCAGGCCGACCTGTTGCGCGTCGCGTACCGGGCGGCCGGGGTCGACCCGGCCACGGTCGGCTACGTCGAGGCGCACGGCACCGGCACCCCCACCGGCGACCCGGTCGAGGCCGGCGCGCTGTGCGCGGTGCTGGGCCGGGGCACCGACCTGCCCGGCTGCCGGGTCGGGTCGGTGAAGGCGAACGTCGGCCACACCGAGGCCGCGGCGGGCGTCGCCGGGCTGATCGCCGCCGTCCAGGTGCTGCGGCACGCCCACGTCCCGGCGCTGCCCGGCCCGGTCGTCCCGCGCGACGACGTCGGCTGGGCCGCCGCCGGGCTCACCCCCGCCACCGCGCCGGCCGACTGGCCCGCACCCTCCGGGCACCCGCGCCGCGCCGGGGTCGCCAGCTACGGCTACGGCGGCACCATCGCCCACCTCGTCCTCGAGGAGGCCCCCGCGCAGGCCCCCGGGGCACCCGGCGCCCCGCCCGCCGGGGTCGCCGTCGACACCGCGTTCCCGCTGTCCGCGGCCTCGCCCGAGGCGCTGGCCGAGCAGGCCCGGCGGCTCGCGGTCGCCGTCGCCGCGACGCCCGGACCGGACCTCGGCGACGTCGCCCGCACCCTGCACCACGGCCGCGCCGCCCTGCGCCACCGGGCCGTCGTCACCGCGGGCGACCGCGACGGCCTGCTGACCGGGCTGCGCGCGCTCGCCGGCGGCACCGCCGACCCGTCCCTGGCCACCAGCGTCGCCGGGCCCCGCCCCGACGCGGTATGGGTGTTCTCCGGGCACGGCCAGCAGTGGGCCGGGATGGGCCGCGGGCTGCTCGACACCGACCCGGACTTCACCACCGTCGTCGACCGGCTCGCGCCCGTCTACCGCGACGAGCTGGGCGTGACCCCGCGCGAGGTGATCGAGGCCGACGACCTCGGCGGCGTCGACCGCATCCAGGCGACGCTGTGCGCGGTCCAGCTCGGGCTGGCCGCGTCGTGGCGCGCCCGCGGGCTGCGCCCGGCCGCCGTCCTCGGGCACTCCGTCGGCGAGATCGCCGCCGCGGCCACCGCCGGGGTGCTGACCGAGCCCGAGGCGGCACGGCTGGTGTGCCGCCGCTCCGCGCTGCTCACCCGGGCCGCCGGGCACGGCGCGATGGTGCTGGTCGACCTGGCCTTCGACGACTGCGCCGCCGACCTGGCCGCCCACCCCGGCGCCGAGGCCGCGATCGCCGCCTCGCCCGCCTCCACCGTCATCGCGGGGGACCCCGGCGCCGTCGCCGCGGCCGCCGCCCGCTGGGAGGGGGCCGGGCGCACCGTGCGCCGCGTCGACTCCGACGTCGCCTTCCACACCGCGCAGATGGCCCCCCTGGCCGCCGAGCTCGCCGGGGCCGTCGCCGACCTCGCACCGCGCGCCCCCGCCGTCACCCGCTACACCACCGCGCTGGACGACCCGCGCGGCGACCACCCCCAGGACGCCGCCTACTGGGCCGAGAACCTGCGCAACCCGGTCCGGTTCGCCGACGCCGTCACCGCCGCCGCCGAGGACGGGCACCGGGTGTTCCTGGAGGTCTCCGCGCACCCGGTCGTCGCGCACTCGGCCGCCGAGACCCTCGCCGCGGCCGGGGTCGAGGACGGCACCGTCGTCGCGAGCTTGCGCCGCCACCGGCCCGAGGTCGCGGCGCTGGCCGCCGCCGCGGCGACCCTGTGGTGCCGCGGTGTCCGCACCGGCCCACGGGTCCCCGACGGGCGGCGGGCCCGGCTGCCCGGTGTCGCGTGGCGGCACCGCCCGTACCGGGTCGAGCACCCGCCCGTCGCGCCGCCGGCCCCGGCGCATACGCTGCTCGGCGCGCCCGTCGAGGTGCCCGGCACCGGCGTCACCGTGCACGCCACCACCCTCGACGAGCGCACCCGCCCCTACCCGGGCCGCCACCCCGTGCTCGGGGTGGAGATCGTCCCGGCCGCGGTGACCCTGCTCAGCCACCTGCACGCCGCCGGCACCGCCGCGCTGACCGGGGTCGCGCTGCACTGGCCCGTCGTCGTGCCGGCGGAGGACGGGCCGCGGCGCGCGCTGCAGGTCGTCCGCGACGGCGACGCGCTGCGGCTGCTGTCCCGCGAACCCGGGGGCCGCTGGTCGCTGCACTCGGAGTCGCGCGCGGACCGCGGGCCCGCGACGCCCGCGCGGCTCGACGCCGACGCCGCGGCCGAGCCCGCTGACCCGGGCGCGGTCGTCGAGCGGCTCGCCGAGCTGGGCGTGGCCGCCATGGGCTTCCCGTGGCGGGTGGAGAAGCTGCGCCGCGGCGACGGCGTGCTGGTCGCCGACGTCGCCGCCGACCCCGACGGCGTCCTGCGCCGCCGCGGCCCGGCCGCGCTGCTCGACGCCGCCCTGTCCGCCGCGTCGGTGGTGTTCGACGGGCCCGCGGCGCTGCGCATGCCCGCCGCGCTGGACCGGGTGGAGCTCGACGTCGACGCCGCGACCCGCGCCGACCGGGCCCGGGTCGTGGCCGCCCTCGACCCGGACCGCCCGCTGACCGTCGACGTGGAGCTGCGCGGCGACGGCGACGCCCTGCTCGGGCGCCTGGACGGGATCCGCTACGCCGAGCCGCGGGGAGCCGGCCGCCCGGAGCTCGCCGAGACCGCGTTCGGCGTGCGCTGGACCGACCTGGAGCCGGCCGACACCCCGACCCCCGGCGGTCCCCCGACCCCCGGCGGTGCCGCCGGCGGCGGTCGTGCGGCGGGTGCGCCCGCGTCCGGGCCGCGCGTCGCCGTCGCCGACGGGCCCGGCGCCGCGGAGCTCGCCGCGCTGCTCGGCCTGGAGGTCGACGGGAGCGCGCCGCAGCTGCTGGTCGCGGCCCCGGACGACCCCGCGGCCGCGGTCACCACCGTGCGCGACGTGCTCCACCGCGCGGTCCGCAGCGGCGGCCCCACCGGCGCCGACGGGGGCGTCGCGGTCACCCTGCACCTCGTCACCCGGGGCCTGCACGACGCGCCCGGGCCGAGCACGGCGGCGGCCGCCGGGGTCGCCCGCGTCCTCGCGACCGAGCACCCCGACGTCGTCGGCGGACTGCTAGACCTCCCGGCCGACGACGACGGGGCCCGCGCCGCCGCCCCCGCGCTGCGCCACCTGCTCACCACCCGCCACGACGCCGCCGCCGGAGCCGACGGCGGCCACGCCGGCGAGCCCGTGCTCGCGGTCACCCCCGGCGGCCTGCGCGCCCCGCGCGCCGTCCCGGCCCCGCGCGCCGACGACCCGGCACCGGCACTGCGCCCGGACGGGACCTACCTGGTCACCGGCGGCACCGGCGCGGTCGGGGCCGTGGTCGCTGAGCACCTCGCCGAACGCGGCGCGCGCCGGATCGTGCTGCTCGGCCGGACCGCGCTGCCCCCGCGCGAGGCCTGGGACCCGGCCGATCCGCGGGTCCGCGCCGTCCTGGACGTCGAGGCCGCCGGGGCCGCGGTGTTCCCGGTCGCCGCCGACGTCACCGATGACACCGCCGTGCGCGACGCGCTCGACGCGCTCGCCCTGCCCCCGGTCCGCGGCGTCGTGCACGCCGCGGGCGCCGTGCGCAGCGCCCCGGCCCTGGACCTCACCGACGACGACGTGCGCACCACCGTGCACGCCAAGGTCGCCGGGGCCGCGGCGCTGGACGCGCTGTTCCCGCCCGGGGAGCTGGACTTCCTGGTGCTGTTCTCCTCGGCCGGCCCGCTGCTCGGGCTGCCCGGCCAGGCCGCCTACGCCGCCGCGAACGGGGCGCTCGACGGGCTGGCCGCCCGCCGCCGCGGCGCCGGGGACCGGGGCTGCGCCAGCATCGCGTGGACGTCGTGGCGGGGGCTCGGCATGGCCCGCTCGGCGGCCGCCACCGACGTCGAGCTCGACGCGCGGGGCTCCGCCGACCTCACGCCGGAGCGGGCGCTGGCCGTCCTCGACCGGGTCCTCGACGACCGCGCCGCCCTCGGCCCCGGGCCGGTGCTCGCGCTGCCGGTGCGCACCGACCACACCGGACCGCGGCCGTCGCTGCTCGACGGGCTCGCCCCGCCACCCGACGACGACGCCGGCGGCGACGCCGACTGGGCCGCGCTGAGCGGCCCGGAGCTGCGGCGGGCCCTGCGCGACACCGTCCGCGACACAGCCGCGGCCGTACTGGGCGCCGACGCGGTGCCCGGCGACGCCGCCCTCGGCGAGCTCGGCGTCGACTCGCTCATGGGCTCGATGCTGCGGCTGCGCCTGGAACGCGCCACCGGGCTCGCGCTCGCGCCGACGCTGCTGTGGAACCACCCGACGGCCGACGCGGTCGCCGCCCACCTCGCCGGGCGGCTCGCCGTCGACAGCACCGCCGACGGCACTCCCGCCGACACCGACGAGGCCGCGACCGCCACGGCCGAAGCCGGAGGACCCGCATGACCGCCACGACACCCACCGGGACGGCACCGACCGGGACCGCACCGGCCCCCACCTCGGCGCGCCGGTTCGCCGACCACCCGCTCGACTGGGCCGGCGGCGACTACACCGCGCTGCACCGGTTCGACCCGGGCGAGCTGGCCGACCTGCAGCTCGCCGCGCTGCGGGAGCGGTTCGCCGCCCTGCACGGCCGCCTCGACGTGCTCACCGCGATGGTCGAGGAGACCGGCGTCGACGACCTGCCCGACCTCGACGCCGCGGTCCCGCTGCTGTTCTCCCCGGAGGTCTATAAGTCCTACCCGGCCGCGCTGCTGCACCGGAAGCGCTTCGACCACCTCACCCGCTGGCTGGGCCGGCTCACGACCGTCGACCTCGCCGGCGCCGACCCGGCCGTCGCCGGGAACGTGGACGATTGGCTCTCCGACCTCGACGACCGCACCGACCTGCGGGTCCAGCACTCGTCGGTGACCTCGGGGACGATGTCGTTCGTCCCGCACACCCACGCCGAGGTCGACGCGATGTTCGCCGTCGTCGGCGCCCGGGTCCGCCGCGCCGACGGCCACGACGGCGCCCCGGTCCCCGTGGTGTGGCCCATGGTCCGCCACGGCCGCAGCGGCATCATGCGCTGCGTCGACGCCCTCGCCGACCACGTCGCCGGCGGCGAGGACGGCGTGTACGCGATGCACCCGGGCCGGATGAGCGCCGACGTCATGCTGCTCGCCGGCCGCCTCGCCGCCGCCCGCGCCCGCGGCGAGACCCCCGACGACGCGCTCACCGACCCGGACCTGCTCGCCCGCCGCGACGAGTTCGAGCAGCTGCGCCGCGAGTCCGACGCCGCGCTGCCCGGGTTCACCGCCCGCCTCGCCGACGAGCTGCGCGGCCGCCGCGTCTACCTCATGAACACCTGGAACACCCTGCACGGGCTGGCTACGGCCGGCCTCGACCGGGGCCTGACCGGGGTGTTCGCGCCCGACTCCGCCGTCGAGCCCGGCGGCGGGACCAAGGGTGCGCACATGCCCGACGACTGGCAGGACCACGTCCGCCGCTTCACCGGCGCCGACCGCCTGCGCCACATCTACGCAATGACCGAGACCACCGCGCTGCACCCGATGTGCGCCGAGGGCCGCTACCACCTCGAACCGTGGACGGTCGCCTACGTCCTCGACCCGGTCACCGACGAGCCCGCCCCGCGGCGCGGCACCCACACCGGGCGCGGCGCGTTCGTCGACCTGCTAGCCCGCACCCACTGGGGCGGGTTCCGCTCCGAGGACCGGGTCACCGTCACCTACGACCGGTGCGCCTGCGGGCGCGGCACCCCGCAGGTGCACGACGGCATCGTCCGGCTCACCGAGGCCGGTGACCCCGACAAGATCAACTGCGCGGCGACCGACCGGGCCCACCGCGGCGCGCTGGAACACCTCACCGCGCGGGGTGGGGACCGGTGAGCGCGCTGCGGCTCCCGGCCGTGGTGGGCGGCGAGGTCGTCGAGGGGCCCTGGGTGACCGCCGACGGCCGCGCCGGTACCGGATTCGCCACCACCGACCCGTACGCGGTGCTGCCCGACCTGGCCCGCCGCGACGCCCGCCTGTCCGCCGACCTCGACGCGCTGGACCTCGACGACGTCGTCGAGCACCTCGTCGCGTTCGGACGGCGGCTGGACCCGGACGACAACCCGCTGCTGCGCGACGTCGTCCGGCACTCCGCGGGGCTCGCCGACGTGCCGCCCGAGCTGGTGCGGTCCAACCTGCGGCTGCTACCCGCGCTGTTCACCCGCGAGGCCCTCACCGAGGTCGTCGACGCCGTCGGGCGCGAGCACCTCACCGGCTGGCCGGAGACCCGCTGCGCCGACGGCCGGGTCGGGGCCGTGCACGCCTTCGGCGTCCGGGCCGTCCACGTGATCGCCGGCAACAGCCCGCTGATCGCCGCGATGACCGTCGCCCGCACCGGGCTGACCCGCGGCGAGGCCGTGGTCAAGACCCCGTCGAACGACCCGCTGACCATGGTCGCGCTGGCCCGCACGATGATCGAGCTCGACCCGGACCACCCGCTGGCCCGCGCGGTGTCGGTCGCCTACTGGAAGGGCGGCGACGCCGGGGTGGAGGCCCGGCTGTACGACCCGGCCGTCGCCGACCGGATCGTCGCCTGGGGCGGCACCGGCTCGGTGCGCCACGCGCTGGGCTACCTCGGGCCGGGGCTGGAGCTGGTCACCTTCGACCCGAAGAACAGCGCGACCGTGCTAGGGCCGGAGTCGTTCGACCCGGCCGTCGTCGACGACGTCGCGCACCGCCTCGCCCTCGACGTCGGCGCGTTCAACCAGGTCGGCTGCGTCAACGCCCGGGTCGTCTACGCCGCCTGCGGCACCGGCCCCGACGGCGTCGCCGCCGCCGAGGACCTCGGCCGCCGCGTGCACGCCGCCCTGCAGACCCTGCCCCCGCAGGTCTCCACCGCCGCCGCGCGGCCCGACCCGCAGCTGCGCGCCCGGCTGCGGGCGCTGCGCACCGGCGGCGGCTTCCACACCGTGATCGGCGACGGCGACGGGACCGGCGCGGTGATCGTCTCCCACCTCGACGAACCGGTGGAGTTCGCCGACACCCTCACCGGCCGCGTCGCGAACATCGTCCCGGTCGACTCCCCCGCCGACGCCGTCCGGTTCCTCGACGCCGGTACCCAGACCGTCGGCGTCCACCCGCCGTCGCTGCGCCGCGCGCTGCGCGCGGTGCTGCCCCGCGCCGGGGTGCAGCGCACCGTCGACCTCGGCGCCGCCGTCAGCGTCCACCCGGCCCTGCCCCAGGACGGGTTCGAACCCGTCCGCCGGCTCGTCCGCTGGGCCGTCGACGAGCACCTCCCCGACGGCACCGACCCCCTCGACCTGGTCTTCCCGCCGCACCGCACCGACCGCCCCACCGACCGGCAGGAGGCCCCGGCATGATCGCCGTCCGCGCGGTCGGCACCTGGCTGCCCGACACCCGCGAGACCCTCGCCGACGCGCTGGCCGACGGCCGGATCGGCGAGGCCGAGGCGCAGCGCTCCGGTTACGTCTCGGTCCCCGTCGCCGGACCCGAGCTGCCCGGCCCGGTCCTGGCTGCGCACGCCGCCCGCCGGGTCCTCGACGCGGCCGGGGCCGACCCGGCCCGGATCGGGACGCTGCTGCACGCCTGGACCACCTACCAGGGCCACGACCTCTGGTCGCCGCCGCACTTCGTCGCCGACCGGGTCGGCACCCGGGCCGCGCTGCCGGTCGGCGTCCGGCAGCTGTCCAACGGCGGTGCGGCCGCGCTGGAGCTGGCCGCGGGCCGGCTCGCGCTCGACCCCGGCTCGACGGTGCTCGTCACCACCGGCGACCGGTTCTGCCCGCCCGGGTTCGACCGGTGGCGGTCGGACCGCGGGCTCGTCCACGCCGACGCCGGCACCGCGATGCTCCTCGCCGCGGACCCGGCTCCGGGCGACCCGTGGCTGGTCCGCGGCGTCGCGAGCGCCTCGGCCCCCGAGCTGGAGGGCATGCACCGCGGCGACGACCCGTTCGGCACCGCCCGCCAGGAGCAGGGCCCGACGATCGACCTCGCCCGCACCAAAAAGGCGTTCTTCGCCCGGCACTCCCGCGAGGCGTTCACCGCGACCGCCTCCGACCGGGCGCGCGAGGTCGTCACCACCGCGCTGCGCCGCGCCGGCGTCGACCCCGCACGGGTGCGGTACCTCGCACTGCCCCGGGTCGGCCAGCTCGCGTTCGAGATCTACCAGCCCGTCTTCGCCGGAATCACCCCCGCCGAGGTCGTCGACCTGGGCGGCCGCACCGGCCACCTCGGTGCCGGGGACCTGCTCGCGAACCTCGCCGACCTGCACCCGATGCTCGCCCCCGGCGAGGTCGCCGCGGTCTTCAACGGCGGCGGCGGGTACTCCTGGACCGCCGTCGTCGCGGAGCGGACCGCATGAGCGCGGGGAGCACCGCGACCGGCACGACCGGCACCGACGACGACGGCGTCGTCGCCCGCCTCACCGACCGGTTCGACCACCACGACCCCGCGTTCACCCCGGACGTCGCCCGCGCGGTGCACGACCGGCTGCGCGCCGCCGGTGGGCCGGTCCGCACCGCGGCCCACGGCGGCATGTGGGTGCTGGCCCGCTACCCGCACGTCCTCGACGCGCTGCGCGACCACGAGACGTTCTCCTCCGCCCACGGCGTGTTCTTCCCCCGGGCCACCGACCAGCCGCGGTTCGCGCCGCTGGAGTACGACCCGCCCGAGCACACCGCGTTCCGCGCGCTCATGCGCCCGGCGCTCGCGGCCTCCGCGGTCCGCGCCGTCGCACCGCGGATCGCCGGGCTCGCGGCGGACACGGTCCGGCCGCTGGTCGCCCGCGGTGGCGCCGACCTCGTCGCGGAGCTGACCACGACCCTGCCGCTGGCGGTGCTGGCCGAGACCATCGGGTTCTCCGCCCGGGCCCGCGCCGACATCCTGCAGCTCACCCGCACCACCTGGGCGACGATGGCCCGCGGCGGCGGGTTCTGGCCCGCGTTCGCCGCCCTGCTCGACGGCGAGATCGCCCGCGCACGCCGCGACGACGACGGCAGCTACCTCGCCGCCCTGGTCCGCGAGCGCGTCGACGGCCACCCCCTGCCCGACGAGGACCTCCGGGTCATGCTGGTCGCGTTCGCCATCGCCGGGCACGAGACGACGATGAACACCGCCGGGCACCTGCTGCTGCGCCTGGCCCGCGACCACGACCTGCACGCCCGGCTCGCCGCGGACCCGGCGCTGCGCGGGGCCGCCGTCGACGAGACGCTGCGCCTGGACACCCCGGTCGACCACGGCAGCCGGGTCACCACCCGCGCCGTCGACGTGGCCGGGGTCGAGCTGCCCGCCGGGGCGCGGGTGGTGCTCGCCGTCGGCGCCGCCAACCGCGACCCCGACCGGTTCATCGAGCCCGACCGGTTCCGGCTCGACCGCGGCGCGGCGGCGCACCTGTCGCTCGGCCAGGGCATCCACTACTGCCTGGGCGCCCAGCTGGGCCGCCGCCAGCTCGTCGCCGTCCTCGACGAGATCGTCGCGGCCCCGCCGATGACGCTCACCGGGCCGGTCGACCGGTTCTACGCCAACGGCCGCCACCTCAACCTGGGCGCGCTGCCCGTCCGCTTCGGGGCGGCGTGAGCGCGCGGCGCGCCGGGCCCGGGTGGACGCTCGCGCTCGGCACCACCGGTCTGGTGTTCGACGGCTACGACCTCGTCGTCTACGGCGCGCTCGTGCCGGTGCTCCTACGCTCCGGTGAGCTGGGCCCGCTCGACCCGGCCGGCGCGGGTGCCGTCGCCGCGTGGTCGCTGACCGGGGTGCTCGTCGGGGCGCTCGCCGCCGGCGCGGCGGCCGACCGCTGGGGACGGCGCCCGGTGCTGCTCGCCGGGTACGCCTGGTTCTCCATCGGGATGGCGGTGACGGCGACGACATCGACGGTGGCCTCGTTCGGGACCTGGCGGCTCGTCACCGGGATCGGGATCGGCATCGTCGTCGCCGTCACCGGGGCGCTGGTCGCGGAGACCGCGCCACCCGGGCGCCGCCAGCTGCACACGACGCTGGCCTACTGCGGCATCCCGCTGGGCAGCGTCGCCGGCACCCTCGCGACGCTCGTGCTGCTGGAGCACCTCGGCTGGCGCGGCCTGTTCGCGATCGGGGCGCTGCCGCTGGTCACTCTGCTGCCGCTGGCCGTGGCCCGGCTGCCCGAGTCCCCGGTGTGGCGGGCGGCCCGCGACGGAGGGTCCCCACCCGGTGCCGACGCCGCGGACGGGGACGGCACCCCGGCCGGGGGGACGGGGTTCACCGGGCTGTTCGGCGGGGGCGCCGCCGCGGCGGCCGTGCTGCTCGGCCTGGTCAGCGCGACCGGCCTGCTGCTGATCTTCGCGCTGGGGACGTGGCTGCCCGCGCTGCTGGGCCGGGCCGGGTTCGACGACCGGGCCGCGCTGCTGTCGCTGCTGCTGCTCAACGGCGGCGCGATCGCGGGTGCGCTCGGCGCCGCGCCGCTGGCGGAACGGTACGGCCCGCGCCGCGTCGTCGCGGCCGGCTTCGCGGTGGGGGCACTCGCGCTGGCCGTCGTGGGGCTGCAGCCCGACGCCCCGGTGCTGCTGCCCCTGGTCGCGGTGGTCGGGCTCGGGACCACCGGCACCCAGATCCTGGTGATCGGGCTGGCGGCGGCGACGTTCCCGGCCCGGGTGCGCAGCGCGGGCATCGCCTGGTGCACCGGCGTCGGGCGCGTCGGTACCATCGCCGGGCCGGCCGCCGTCGGGCTGCTCGTGGCCGCCGGTCTCGGGACCGCGACGCTGTTCGGGGTACTCGCCGCGGCGGCCGTCGCCGGGGCCGCCCTCGCCCTCGCCATCCGCCCCGCCGGTGCGGGGGCCCCGAGCCTGCCCGGACCGAGGGCCCGGGAGCGTCCCGCTAGGTGTGATGCCCAGCCAGGTTGTTCAACCTGGTGATGGGTGTGGCCTTTCCGATTGCCAAGTGGGGCCTGTGGTGGTTGTAGTCGTGGACCCATGCTGGCAGAGCCGCGAGTCGGGCTGACTCGGAGTTGTAGAACTTCTTGAAGGCCCAGCCCTCGGCCAGGGTCCTGTGGAAGCGCTCGATCTTCCCGTTCGTCTGCGGCCGGTAGGGCCGTGTCTTTTTCGGGGTGATGCCCAGCTCGGCACACGTGTCGCGCCAGAGATGAGACTTGTAGCAGCCGCAGTTGTCGCTGAGCACGCGTTTGACCGTGACACCGCGGCAGGCGAACCAGGCGACCGCATGATCCCGCTAAGCATTGCATTTGTTTCGTTTCGTTTCGTTGAGCGTTCGGACAACCGTCGGAACCCCATTTCTGACTGATAGTCGCTTGCCTTGTCAGTGTGGCGTAGTTCAGTCAGCTATCATGCGGCCATGACAGGACAGGCTGGTGGGTCGGACCGGGTTGAGGTTGTCGTCAATCGGGACGGCCGGGTCCTGATCCCTGCACAGGTCCGTCGGGATCTGGGTCTGGCTGCCGGATCCACGTTGCTACTGTCAGTCGAGGACGGCCGGGTGGTGATGGAGTCCCGCGCCCAACTGGTCTCGCGGATGCGTCGGGAGATTGCCGAGTCCTGGCAGGGCGACCCGACGGAGTCGGTGACCGATGAGCTGCTCGCCGAGCGGCGCGCCGAGGCGGCCACCGAGGACGCGCGATGAGCGCGGGCGTTGCTGCTGGTCGCTCCGGCCCCGCTGTCCTGGACGCCTCCGCGGTTCTGGCCTGGCTCCGCACCGAGCCCGGTGCCGAGGTCGTCGACGAGTATCTCGACACCGCAGTGCTGTCCGCGGTCAACCTCGCCGAGGTTCATCAGAAGCTCGGCCAGCACGGCGTCGACGCCGACCGTGCAGTGACTCGGCTGCGCACCCTGGGGATCCGGATCGAGCCGCTCGACGCGGCCGACGCGATCATCGCGGCCAAGCTATGGCCGGCCACCCGCACGGCCGGACTGTCCCTGGGTGACCGCTGCTGCCTGGCCCTGGCCGCCCGCCTGTCGGGCCCCGCGATCACCGCTGACATCGCGTGGACCGGACTGGATCTGGGCGTGACCGTCGTACCCATCCGGTAGACACAGATTCCCCAGCGCGGAGCGGACAGACCAGTTGCCCCCGACCCCGTCCGTCGCGGCGGTCGACTCGATCAGCTGGCGTCGGCACAGCGATGGGAGAGCTCTGACCATGACAACGACACCGGACCCGCCGGAAGGGCCCGACCGGGGCCGTCAGCCTTGCTGCCCTCGACCTCGGAGCCTGGTCGGCCGATGACGGGCTGGCATTCGAGGCGGCCGAGTGGAGCCTCGGCGCCATGATCGCCAGGACGACTGCAGCCGACGCCGCCGAGCGCGCCACGCCGGTTGACCAGCACGTCCCCGCCGTCGAAGTACGGCCGCCATTCCGGGGGGAACAGGCCGGTCAGCTCCGGTACGACGAGCGCGTCGATCACCAGGTGGACCAGGTGACGCGTGCCCCGGTTGCGGAACCGGTGCAGGCGGCCGAAGTCCCCGAACCAGAGCTCGCCCGGCTGCCACGAGTGTGGGATGCCATCGAGGTCGAGCACCGCGCCCGGATCGGTCGCGATCGGCATGTGCATCCGGGCGATCCCGGAACGCGGGCCGCGCGCTGTCTCCCGGCACTCGACCCCGGAGCTCCCCGGCGACACGGTCAGGATCCGCACGTCGTGCACCGGCGCGGGAATCGCGTCCAGCACGGCTCCCAGACGGGGGTTCCGTGAGCCTTGCGGCACGACGCCGAGCTGGTCCATGACAAGCCCGTCCATGACACCGTCGACGGCGAACCCACCCAGCAAACGCGCGGCCTCGGCCGGCATCGGCACCGCAGCTCGTTCCGCAGCTCCGGGCATCGTGGTCCCCTCGGTTCGTGGCCGCTTGGCGAGGATCAGGAGCGCGGTGCGGCCAGGTCGTCCAGCCGTCGCACCACCTCGTCCAGGGCGGTGGACGTGTCGATCTCGACAGTGGCGCTCCGGCGCAACAGTGAACCCTTTCCAACCTGACAGTCACGAGGTCGGCGGGGTCGCGGCGTGGCGGCCCGGAAACTAGAAGAGCTCCTGGTAGACGAGTGATTGTCTAGATCAACTCGTTGCCCACCAGGAGCTCCGGTGCTTTCCTACCCGTCCGCGCTGTCGGTGTCCACTCGCGCGCTGATCACCTTGACCAACGCCCTTCAGCGCAGCCGCAACCAGCGCGGTACTCGCTGGCGGCGCCTCCCGATCGGTCGTCACGCCCTGCTCGCCCTGGCGCACCTGCGCAAGGGCGAGACCTACCCCGACCTCGCCGCTGGTTTCGGGGTCGGCACCACCACGGCGTTCCGCTACATCCGCGAAGCGATCGACGTCCTCGCCGCCGCGGCACCGAACCTGACCGAGGCGATCGCGGTCGCGCGGCGGAAGGCGTTCGTGATCCTCGACGGCACCTTGCTGCGGATCGACCGGGTCGCCATGGCCTCGGGGCGCGACCGCCCGTACTACTCGGGGAAGTGGAAGTGCCACGGTATGAACGTGCAGGTCATCAGCGACCCGGCCGGTCGTCTGGTCTGGGCGTCGCCGGCGTTTGCCCGGTGTCAAGTCCCGGGTTCGATAGAGGCTCGGTTCTCACGCTCCGGCGGGTTGCCGGGCGGGTTCTGTGACGGCGTGCAGGGCCTCGTGCTCAACGGGCGGGATCAGGCCGAGCTCGCCGTGTAGGCGGCGGTGGTTGTACCAGTCGATGTACTCGGCGACGGCCAGCTCGAGGTCGTCGGTGCCTCGCCACGGGCCCCGGTTGCGGACGAGTTCAGCCTTGAACAGCGAGTTGAACGCCTCCGCCATCGCATTATCGTAGGAATCGCCGACCGACCCGACTGAAGCCACAGCGTCGACTTCGGCGAGTCGCTCGCCGTACCGCACGGCGACATATTGGACTCCGCGATCCGAATGGTGTATCAACTCGGAGAGGTCCGCGCCCGCCCGTTGCCGGGTCCAGATCCCCATGTTGAGCGCGTCCAGCGCGAGATCGGTGTACAGGTTACGAGAGAGCTGCCAGCCCACGATCCGTCGGGAGAACACGTCCATCACGAAAGCCGCGTACACCCATCCAGAGAACGTGCGGATGTAGGTGATGTCAGCGACCCACAGGCGGTCCTGGGCGGGTGCGGTGAAGTCCCGTTCGACCAGGTCCGGGCGCCTGTCCGCGCCCTTGGCTCGGACCGTGGTGCGCGGCACACGCAGCCGGGACACTCCACGGAGCCCGTTGCGGCGCATCAGTCGTTCCACGGTGCAGCGAGCGACCCGGCGGCCGCCTACTCCGCCTTCCCGACATAACGCCGCCCACACCTTCCGGCTGCCGTAGACGCTGAAGTTGTCGCGATGCACCCGTTCGATCTCTTTCAAAGTCTCGGCGTCGGTGAGTGCCCGCGCCGAGGGCGGTCGCTTCTTCGACGCATGGAAAGTGGACGGGGCGATCGGAACACCGGCGTCCTTCAACACCGCGCAGATCGGCTCGACCCCGAACTGTGTCTTGTTCTCCTCGATATAGTCGAGGACTACCTGCTGGGGCGGTCGAGCTCCGCCGCGAAGAAAGCCGAAGCCGACTTGAGAATGGCGTTCGCCCGGCGCAACTCCCGAACCTCACGTTCGAGCTCTGCGAGCCGGGTCGCGTCGTCGGTGGTCGTGCCCGGCCTGGTGCCGTTGTCGATCTCGACCTGCTTGACCCAGCCCCGCAGCGTCTCCGGGTTGATCCCCAGCTGCTCGCCGATGCGCTTGAAGATGTTCCCGCCCGCGGACGCCGGGTCGGCCTTGGCGTCCAACACGAGCCGGATCGCTCGCTCCCGCAGCTCGTCGGGGTACTTCCTCGGGGCGGCCATCGGTCGATCATCCTCCAGGCTTGATGGTCTCCATCAAACCCGGGACGAGACACGGTGCGCGGCATGACATGGGTGCCGCCCGCGAACACGGGATCATCGACGCCCTCACCGTCGCCGGGGTGCAGGTGGTCGCCGACAGCGGATACCGCGGTGCCGGTGCGATGTTCCACCTCCCACAGCGACGCCGACCCGCCGATCGCGACACCGGCGAGCGCCGACGGCTCTCACCGAGTCAGCGGGAGGTCAACGCCGCCCACGCAGCGCAACGCGGCCCCGGTGAACGCGCGAACGCGATGTTCAAGAGCTGGAAGATTCTGCGGAAGATCCGGTGCTGCCCGCAGCGGACCACCGCGCTGGTCAACGCGATCCAGACCCTCATCCTCGCTGGCTGACGCCAAGTGGAAAGAGTTCAATGACTGCCTCGTCGAATCCCCCACCCGGCCGGGGGGACGCTCGGGCGCGATCTGTGGGACGAAGGTCCCCGTCCTGTCCCGCGGGACCTCCAGCTCGACCGGCCCGACCTCGATGCGCACCGTCTTCGGCGAACTCCCATCGCGGTGGTTGTCGACGAGCGAAACCGAACGATCTCCGTGCTCGCAGCCCAAGTGCTCGGTCATCTCGGTGTCCAGCGCGGTCTGCAAAACCGCGGGGTCCCCCCGGGGCCAGCGGGCCGTCCGGGCCGACCAGCGAGGCCCCGGACCGGCGCGTCTCGTCGATCAGCTCTCGAGCAAGTCGCACGTCCTACCCGGTCGCATTCCGGTGGCAGGTTCTGTTGGATCAACGGTCGTCTCCGCGACCGTTCAACGGTATCCCCTCCCGGCTGGAACGAAACCCTCCCCAGCCTGCCGGATCACCGTCACACACGATCTTTCAGACAGTTCCGGACAGAAGACCGAAGGCTCTCGGACAGCCGACCCCTACCAGGATGGGGCCTGTCTCGTGATCGGTGTTTCGGCGTCGTTGCTCAGTAGGTCTCGGCTCCCGGCCAGCGGTCACCGAACGTGATGGCGAACGCGTTGATCACGGGCTTCCAACGCATCGTCCACCTCGTGCGGCCCGTCCCGGTCGGGTCCAGGCTGCGAGTCACAAGATACAAGCATTTCATCGCAGCCTGCTCAGTGGGGAAATGACCACGCGCCCGCACCGCGCGCCGGTAGCGGGCGTTAAGCGATTCGATCGCATTCGTAGAGCAGATCACCCTTCGAATCTCGACGTCGTAGTCCAAGAACGGCACGAACTCTTCCCACGCGTTGCGCCATAGCCGGATCATCGCCGCGTACTTACGGCCCCATTTCTCGTCGAGCTCATCCATAGCGATAAGTGCTGCATTCGGGTTGGGCGCGGCATAGATTGGTTTGATGTCGCGCTTCACCGCGTCCCAGTCCTGTCGACCCACCAGCCGGAAAGTGTTTCGGATCAGGTGCACGACGCAGGTTTGGACAATGGTTTGCGGCCACACGTTGGCCACGACCTCCGGGAGTCCTTTGAGGCCGTCGCAGACCAGGAACAGCACGTCACGCACGCCGCGGTTCTTCAGGTCGACCAGCACGCTCATCCAGAACTTCGCGCCCTCACTGCCGACGCCCATCCACAGCCCCAGCACGTCCTTGCAGCCGTCCACGGTGACGCCGATGGCTGCGTAGACCGGCCGGTTGGCGACCTGCCCGTCCCGGACCTTGACGTGGACAGCGTCGATGAACACCGCGGCGTACACCGAATCCAACGGCCGACCAACCCAGTCATTCATCTCGGCGACGACCTTGTCGGTGATCCGCGAGACCGTCTCCTTCGATACTGACGCCCCATAGATGTCAGCGAAATGTGCGGAAACCTCCCCGGTCGTCATCCCTTTCGCATACAGCGACAGTACGACCTCGTCGACATCTGTGAGGCGCCGCTGACGCTTCTTCACGATCTGCGGCTCGAAAGTGCTGGCCCTGTCTCTCGGAACGTCGATCTCCACGTCACCCGCGGCATCCGAGAGAACCGTCTTCGAGCGGGACCCGTTCCGCACGTTGGTGGATTCCCGGCCGGGGTCGGCCCGGTTCTTGTCGTGCCCGAGGTGCTCGGTCATCTCCTCGTTCAGCGCCGTTTCCAGAACATTCTTGGTAAAGAGCTTCAACAGGCCGTCCGGGCCGGTCAACGCCAGCCCGCGCGCCTTCGCCTCGGCCACCATCGCCGCCGCAGCGGCCCGCTCCGCCGACGCCTGCCGAGCAGGCTTCGGGTCACCCTCGCTTGGATCCACAAGGTCCGATGTCATCACTGTCCGTGCCCATCTCGCCGGACCTCAGCCCGGCGTGTCGGGCCGAAAACACCGATCTTGAAACAGTCCCCCAGGATGGACGGGGCGATTCTGGTGAAGCCGTCGGATAAGCGCAGCTTGATGGTCGTCAGCACTTCTGGGGCCTATCGCGCCGACTGGGAACAGGTAGGGCACGACGGAGTGGTCCTTCTCGGATCGGGTGGGCGTCGTGCCGGTTCAGCCGGACGGGTGAGCTGCCCAGTCAGGGATCGAGGGAAACGGTGCGAGGCGGTAGGGCGGAGGCTCGGTGCCGTGCAGGTGCCGGACAAGGTAGTCCCAGGTGCGCCGTGTGACGTAGTGGAAGCGGCCGTGGAAATTGTGCTCGACGCCGGGAATGACAAGCATGTCGACGTCGGCGTCGGCGTCGATGAGCGCGTCAACCAGCCGCATGCTCTGGTGGGGCAGGACGTTGTCGTCGAGTTCGCCGTCGATGAGTAGTAGCTTGCCGCGCAGGTTGGCAGCGTGCACTGTGTTGATCAGTGCCGCACGGGTTTCTGCGGTGATCTCTCCGTGGTGCTGTTCGACCCAGAACGGCAGGTAGGTCGAGAAATCGTGAGGGCCCGCTTGTGCGACGCCCACCGAATAGAAGTCCGGACGGGTCAGCAGTGCCCGGACGGTGAAGAAACCGCCGCCGGAGTGGCCGGTGATACCGACACGGTCGGTGTCGAGCCACGGGTGGCGTCGGCCGAGCTCGCGGATGGCGGCCACGTGGTCGTCGAGTGCCGCGGACATCCCGAGGTCGCCATAGGAGTGGTCGAGGAAGGCCTTGCTGCGTACCGGGGTGCCCCGACCGTCGAGGGCGACGACCGCGAATCCGAGTGCGGCCAGTGCTTCGGCCTCCCCGGTGAACAGGTCCCCGAACGCCGGCGAGGCTCGGTGAATGTTGGGTCCGGGATAGGTGTGGTCGACCACGGGATAGCGCTGGGCGGGGTCGAAGCCGTGCGGGCGCCACAACAGCCCGTAGATCGGGGTGTGTCCGTCGGCGGCGGTCGTGCGGAACCGCTCGGGTGGGCTCCAGCCGGCTGCCGCCAGTGCCGTCGTGTCCGGAGCCTCGAGCTCGGCCAGCACCTGACCGTCGTTCCCGAGGACCCGCGTGCGGGGCGGGAACTCGACGGTCGATGCGCGATCGACGACGTAGTCGCCACCTCGGGGTGGGGCGACGGCGTCGTGGTCGAGGTCGTCGTCGGTGACCCGCACAAAGCCGCCGCCGTCAAGGTCGACCCGGCACACCTGGCGGACATAGGGATCGTCGTTCAGCCCGCACGCGAGGAACCACACCCGACGGCGGTCTTCGTCGACCCTCAGCACCCGCCGGACCAGCCACTGACCCTTGGTGAGCTGCCCGCGCAGCTCCCCTTCGGCCGAGTAGAGATACAAGTGGCCCCAGCCGTCGCGCTGCGACCACCACAGAATCTCCCCCGAGTCCAGGACCCGCACTAGTGGCGGGATGTGCAGGTACGGCGAGGGATCCACTCTGGTCCGGCCGGTCTCGGTGATCAGTGTCGTCATCGCACCTGTGCCGGGAGCGAGGCGGCGCAGCTCGAGAGTGCGCCCGTCGCGCGACTGGTGCAGGATGTGCACCGCTTCGCCCTTCGCCCCGGTCCACCACCGCCGGTCGAGGGCGTAAGGGGCGGTGAGCACCTCCGGTCCGCCCGCGGCGATGATGTTCTGCCTGGTGCGGACATCAAGAATGTGCCACGTCATCGTGGCCTGTGCTTCGTCACCGGGCATCGGGTAGCGGATGTGGTGGGCGACCGGCGGTCCGCCGTTCTTCGGTGCGGCCTCGACCAGAACTTGTTCTGGCAACTCGCGCTGGTCGATCCGATGGGTGATCAACCGGGTGGAGTCCGGCGACCACGCCGCCACGAGCAGCGATTCGACTCCCAGCAGTGGGAGCTTCACCTTGGTCGCCGCCTCGGGCATCCCACCGTAGTCCCAGTGAGGCTCGGCATCGTGGGTGAGCGCGAACTCCTGCTTCCCGTCACGAGCGCGAACCCACACATCACCGTCGCGTCGGAAGGCCACCCATGCCCGGTCCGGGGACGCGATCTCCCCCGGACCCACTGTCGGGCCCTCGTCGACAGCGAGGCAGTGGCCGGATTTCTCAGACCACTCCCATCGGGTGTCGTGCGCCGAGAAGCGGATCGTGTCCGCGCTGCGGTCGGGGACCTCGAAGTCGACCCGATCCAGGGGGAGGTCGTCGGCTTCCACCGCCCGCCCGGACGCCCGGGACAACTCCGTGGCGAGCCGCTCGTGGTCGAACGCGTCGCAACGGAGACCGGAGGTCGGTTCGACCAGGATGTGGCGAGCTCTGGACCGGTACCAGAACCGCGCTCCGTCCCTGGACCACTGCGGTGCCACCATCGCGGTCGGGACCAACCGGTCGCGGTACGGCGCGAGCATCTGCTCGGCACGGGAGTAGTCGGTGTCGGTGACAGGGGTGTACTCGGACGAGTGGTCCATGAGAGGCCTCGTGGTAGGTGCCGGCGCTGCAGGTTGCGGACGTGTGAGCGTGGGTCAGTGATGCGTGCCGTCCTGAAGAGACGCTGTGCCGTCGGGGCATACGCAAGCTGTGTCGCCGAGTCGTGTGGCCCGCTTGACATCCTGTCGACCATGCTGAGACGGCACGGAGTCAGGTCGAGGGGGAAGATCGACCTGAGGCGGCCGGGACGCTGGCGGCGAGCAGCGCAGTGCGGCCGAGCGCCGCGGGCGGGGACTGCGACCCTCGAAAGCGATGCAGGATCGAAGTACGCGAACCTGCTCGCCGAGCCCGCCGAGCCCGCCGATCACGCCTCGGGCCGGTCCCGCGGCGGGCTGTCGACGAAGACTTACCGACTCGTCGGCGGACACGGCCGACCGCCGGTGGTCCTGGTCGGGCCCGGCCAGAGCGCGACCCGCCGATGTTCCCGCACCTGACGGCGTGATGGTGGTGGTCGAGGTCGCCTCCTCAGCGCTGGTGGCGGTGTCGGGGATCGTGGTGACGCGGGAGCGGGCGAGGACGTCGAGGCCGAGGTAGCGGCGTCCTTCGGCCCATTCGTCGTGTTGCTCGGCCAGGACCGCGCCGACGAGGCGGATCAGGGAGTCGCGGTCGGGGAAGATCCCGACGACGTCGGTGCGGCGCCGGATCTCACGGTTCAGGCGCTCGGAGGGGTTGTTCGACCAGATCTGGCGCCACAGTTCTTTCGGGAAGCCGGTGAAGGCCAGGACGTCGGCTCGGGCGGCGTCGAGGTGCTCGGCGACCTTCGGGAGCTTGTCGGCCAAGGCGTCGAGGACCCGGTCGAACTGGGCGTGCACCGATGCGGCGTCGGGCTGGTCATAGACCGAGTGCAGCAACGCCCGCACCCACGGCCAGGACTGCTTCGGGGTCGCAGCCATCAGGTTCGCCGCGTAGTGCGTCCTGCACCTCTGCCAGGCGGCGCCGGGCAGGGTCGCCCCGATCGCGGACACCAAGCCGGCGTGGGCGTCGCTGGTGACCAGCGCGACGCCGGTCAGACCGCGGGCGGTGAGGTCGCGGAAGAACCCCAGCCAGCCGGCGCCGTCCTCGGCGGAGCTGACCTGCAGGCCGAGGATCTCCCGGTGTCCGTCGCCGTTGACCCCGGTGGCGAGCAGGGCGTGGACTGCCACGACCCGGCCGCCCTCGCGGACTTTGAGCACGAGCGCGTCGGCGGCGACGAAGGTGTAGGGGCCCTGGTCGAGCGGACGCGTCCGGAACTGCTCGACTTGGCCGTCGAGGTCCCGGACCATCTCTGAGACCTGCGACTTCGACAACCTCGTGATGCCCAGGGAGTCGACGAGTTTCTCCATCCGCCGCGTCGAGACCCCGAGCAGGTAGCAGGTCGCGACCACCGTGGTCAGGGCCCGCTCCGCCCGGCGACGACGCTCCAGCAACCAGTCGGGGAAGTAGGAGCCGTTGCGCAGCTTGGGGATCGCCACGTCGATCGTGCCAGCGCGGGTGTCGAAGTCGCGGTGGCGGTAGCCGTTGCGGGTGTTCGTGCGAGCCTCGGAACGCTCGCCCCAGGCCGCGCCGCACACCGAGTCGGCGTCGGCGGACATCAGGGTGTTGATGAACGTGGTCAACATGTGGCACAGCAGATCCGGGCTCGCCTGGGACAGCTGCTCGTGCAGGAACTCGGTGGGGTCGATACTGGAGGGTGCGGTCATCGCGTGATCCATCTTCTGTGGGCTGTGAGAGGCGTTCAGAAGATCACGCGGTGGCCGCCCTACAGCTCGACCAGCTCGTCACCGGGCCGGTCGCACACCACCTTGGTGGACGCCACTATTTCCCCACGGCTCCTGTGCTCGCCACCGGGCCCGGACTCGGTCCTTCCGACACCGTTGCCAGCCCGACTAGTCGTGCTTAGTCTTCGAGGTACTAGGATCGCGGCTCAACGGGAAGGCGAACTCATGAGCATGCAGCTGCTCGCCGGGACGATGGAGTGCCGAAACGGCAACTGTCCGACCGCATGGCTGACCGAGCGGGGATCGGTGATCGTGCAGGGCTACATCGCATCCGCTCTGACGGTGCGGGTGCCGCGCGACATCGTCGAACGCGCCGCGCGCGAACTGCAGATGCACGGCCTGCCCGTCGGCGCCGTGCCGGCGCCGCGGTCCGAGACCATCCGAGCGGCGGGGGAGTGGTTCCTCGTGGCCGGCACCCCGACGACGCTGGCATGCCCCGAGGGAGAACGCGCCCACGAGATCCTGGTGAGCGATGTGCTCACCGCCGTCGACGAAGCGACGAGGGAGGCCGTATGACCCCCGAGGACCTGGACGAGCTCTACCGGACCTACGAGCACTCCGCGTTTCGGCTGGAATGCCGCGACGTCTACGCGATCCCCGGCGAGGACCCGGATTTCGACGCCGTCCTCGCCCACAAGCCCTTCCCCGCGCGCACGGTCGACGACGACGACTGGCTGGCCAACGTCCACGCCCAGGTCGGCCGCGGAAAGTACTTCGGCCGGGTCCGGCTGCTCGGCCACCCGGTCACCGACTACACCCGGTTCCAGCTGCTCTGCTACCCCCGGGAGAACATCCCCGCCGGCGAGGACGTCCGCATCCTGGACCGACACTGGCTCGCCGAGGGCGACGATGCCTGGACTCGGCAGGACTTCTGGATGTTCGACGAGCGGCTCGTGGTGCTGCAGCACTTCGACGACGAAGGGCACTTCCTCGGGGTCTCGCAAGCCAGCGATCCCGCCCCCTACATCGCCATCCGTCGTCGCGCGGTCGAGCTGTCCGTCCCGTTCGACGACTACCGGCTGGTCCCGGCCCCGCGATCGGGTGTCGAGACCCCTGAGCGCGCTGCGAGCTAACCCCCTTGACCCACGCCGACATCCACCCACAGCACCAGCGCCTGGCGGCGCGCTTGAAGGAGCTTCGCCAGGCCGCTGGGCTCTCGGCTGCGGCCCTGGGTGAGCAGCTCGGCTGGTCGCAGAGCAAGACCTCCAAGATGGAGAACGGCCACTCCGCCCTCGTGCTTGCCGACATCGAGCAGTGGCTCGACACGGTCCAGGCCGACGAGGACGTGCGTGCAGAGCTGCTCACACTCGCCCAGGAGGCGGGGACCCGGGTACGTCCGTGGCGCAACAGCAACCGCCCCGACGGGCCCAGCCAGCAGGACGCCAGGGCTCGGCGTGACGCAACGACCAGCGGGATCGGGGTGTATCAGTCCGAGGTTGTTCCCGGGCTGTTGCAGACCCCGGACTACGCGCGCAGACTGCGCGAGGTCCACAGCCTGCTCCCCGCCGCGGAGATCCCCGCCGCGGAGATCCCCGCCGCGGTGCTGTCGCTGATGAACCGTCAGACAGTCCTGTTCGACGAATCGAAGCAGTTCGACCTGGTCATGACCGAGACCGCGCTGCGATGGCGGCCCGGTCCGGCTTCGGTGATGCTCGCTCAGCTCGACCGCATCGCCGCGCTGGCCAGCCTCCCCAACGTGCGCATCGGTGTGCTCTCCCGCGAGACACAGGAGCGCACCGAGGTCCGCCCCCTGCACTCCTTCGTGCTCCTGCGCTACGACGACGCACCCACGACCGTCGAGATCGAGACGCTCACCGCCGAGCAGGAAGTGACCGACCCGGCCGACGTCAAGCTCTACGAGCAGTTCCTCGCCGAGCAGCAGCAGTTCGCAGAGCACGGCCCCGCTCTGCTCGCCCTGCTCGACCGCCTCCGCGCCGACCTCTCCTCGAACACCCCGCTCTAGTCGCAGAACGACTAAGGCCCGCGATCAGCGAAATAGCTGGTCGCGAGCCTTTCCTGTGCGCACTGGTTAGTCGCGAGAGCGTAGGGGCGGACTTGCGACTAGTCTGGATGTAGAGATGCCCCGGCGGGTGCGACCGCCGAGGCATCTGAGCGGACAACCGGACCGATCCCCCATCACGAGGAAGTCAGGCGCCCATGAAGACCGTACCCAGGAACGTCGACCCTCAGGCGGTGCCCTGCTCGCCACCGTGTGCCGATGCCGACGTGATCGAGCTCTTCTTCCCCGTCGGCACGGCCGGTCCGGCCCTGCAGCAGATCGCCGAGGCCAAGGCCATCTGCCGTCGCTGCCCGGTGCTGCAGGCCTGCCGGGCCGAGGCCCTGGCTCGGCCCGGCGCCTTCACCCACGGTGTCGTGGGCGGGCTCAGCGAGGACGAGCGGCACGCGCTGCTGCGGCGTCGCGCGGCACGGGAGCGGGGATCCGATGAGCGCCCCAACCAGCAACGGCCACCACCGTCCGACGCCGCAGTCCACGCTCCCGGCCGAGCAGTGGGGGAGCGAGTTCGTCCCCTCCGACGCCACGAGTGAAGGAAACCCGGTCGAGAAGAACGGGGCCGACGCCAACGAGGTCCGGGCGCTGGCTCGCCAGGTCCACCAGGCTCGTGGCCTCGTCGCGCTCCAGGACGACCCGGCCCTGCACGAAGCACTGAGCCTTTGCCAACCTGGTGTTCGGGCTCGTCAGGGCGGCTACGGCGTGGCGTGCCCTCGGATGGGTGAAGCTCCTGGTAGACGGGCGATTGCTGAGATCGAAACCGTCCAACCAGGAGCTTCAAGGTGCTGTCCTACCCGTCCGGGATGACCGTGTCCAGCCGTGCCCTGCACGTACTCTCCGACGCGTTGCGCGCGCACCGCAACCAGCGCCAGAGCCGGTGGCGGAAGCTGACGGCGGGCCGTCAGGCCCTGCTCGTCATGGCCCACCTGCGCAAGGGCGAGACCTACGCCGACCTCGCCTGCGGTTTCCGGGTCGGGACCTCGACGGTGTACCGCTACCTGCGCGAGGCGATCGACCTGCTCGCGACGATGGCCCCCACCCTCGAGCAGGCCATCGAGATCGCCATCGGCAAGGCGTTCGTGATCCTCGACGGCACCTTGCTGCGCATCGACCGCGTCGGGATGGCCTCGGGCTATGACCGCGGGTTCTACTCCGGCAAGCACAAGTGCCACTGACTCAACGTCCAGGTCATCGCCGACCCCGCCGGCCGGCTGGTGTGGATCTCCCCGCCGCTTCCCGGAGCCCGCCACGACATGGGCGCCGCCCGCGAGCACGGCATCATCGACGCCCTGACCGAACATGACATCCCCGCCGCGGCCGATACCGCCTACCAGGGCGCCGGCCCGACGGTCGCGGTCCCGCACCGGCGGCGACGCAAGGACCCCGACACCGGCCGGTTCCGCCCGCTGTCGCACAACCAGCGCGAGGTCAACGCCGCTCACTCACGCCGCCGCGGACCCGGTGAGCGGGTCAACGCCGAGCTGAAGAACTGGAAGATCCTGCGCAAGATCCGCTCCAGCCCGAACCGGGCCGGACAGCTCATCGCCGCAGTTCAGACCCTCATGATCGTCAACACCTGACCAGGTTGGCAAAGGCTCAGTTAACTTAGCGGGGTGTGTCGCTGCCCTGTAGGTCTCTGGCTGGTTGGGGACTGTTTCAAGATCGGTGTTTTCGGCCCGACACGCCGGGCTGAGGTCCGGCGAGATGGGCACGGACAGTGATGACATCGGACCTTGTGGATCCAAGCGAGGGTGACCCGAAGCCTGCTCGGCAGGCGTCGGCGGAGCGGGCCGCTGCGGCGGCGATGGTGGCCGAGGCGAAGGCGCGCGGGCTGGCGTTGACCGGCCCGGACGGCCTGTTGAAGCTCTTTACCAAGAATGTTCTGGAAACGGCGCTGAACGAGGAGATGACCGAGCACCTCGGGCACGACAAGAACCGGGCCGACCCCGGCCGGGAATCCACCAACGTGCGGAACGGGTCCCGCTCGAAGACGGTTCTCTCGGATGCCGCGGGTGACGTGGAGATCGACGTTCCGAGAGACAGGGCCAGCACTTTCGAGCCGCAGATCGTGAAGAAGCGTCAGCGGCGCCTCACAGATGTCGACGAGGTCGTACTGTCGCTGTATGCGAAAGGGATGACGACCGGGGAGGTTTCCGCACATTTCGCTGACATCTATGGGGCGTCAGTATCGAAGGAGACGGTCTCGCGGATCACCGACAAGGTCGTCGCCGAGATGAATGACTGGGTTGGTCGGCCGTTGGATTCGGTGTACGCCGCGGTGTTCATCGACGCTGTCCACGTCAAGGTCCGGGACGGGCAGGTCGCCAACCGGCCGGTCTACGCAGCCATCGGCGTCACCGTGGACGGCTGCAAGGACGTGCTGGGGCTGTGGATGGGCGTCGGCAGTGAGGGCGCGAAGTTCTGGATGAGCGTGCTGGTCGACCTGAAGAACCGCGGCGTGCGTGACGTGCTGTTCCTGGTCTGCGACGGCCTCAAAGGACTCCCGGAGGTCGTGGCCAACGTGTGGCCGCAAACCATTGAGCCTTTTTCAACCTGACCAGCGAGCTTCTGCGTCAGGAGATCGCGAAGGTTGCAGCGCAACTGCTCTGACCCGAATCCGCGAGTAGGTCATGAGCTGATCTTGGTCGGCCAAAGTTGATGTTGCTTGGGTCGGGAGTTGGGTGGTGGGCAAGCGGGCGGCCCGAGTGTCGCCTCGGGTGGCGGGTTCCTGTGCTGGTCGGGGCCGGTGCGGCCGGGTCAGGACGGAGCGGGCAGGGCGCGGACGCGGGCGAGGACCTCGGCGAGTAGGTGCTCGCCGGGTGGTAGGCGCAGGGTGAGGCCGCGGGCGTGGCGCACGAGGCGGGCGGGGATGGTGATCAGCCGCCGGCGCAGGGTGGCGATCATGGCCTGGCCGCCGCGGACGCCGTGCCCGACCAGGCGCCCGTCGCGGGTGCGGGCGGTGAGGTGGTGCAGCCACCCGCTGGTGGTGGCGGCCAGGAGTGCGCCCCACATCCAGGCTCGGTTCACCGCGAGGTGTCCGGAGGGGAGGTGGCGCAGCGCGGCGCCGTGCTTGGTGTCGCGGAACAGGTTCTCCACCTTCGTGCGGTGGCGGTACCAGTACTCGGCCTGCGCGGCTGCGGCAGGTGTGGAGACGTCGAGGTTGGTCACGATGAACGAGTAGGCGAACACCCCGTCGACCTTGGCCACCGTAGCGAGGTCGTCGAGCGGGAGCGCCCGCTGGGCGGGGTGCAGGGTGCGTCGGCGCCGCGCTCGCGGGTCACCGGAGACCTGGCCGTGGTCCAGGTCGAGCCGGACCCGACGGATCAGCAGCTGGGTCGCTGCGGGCCACCAGTTCGGGCAATAGTCGGCCACCGCGACCTGCGCGCCGGTCATGTCGATCGCGTCGGTCCACCCGTCGGCCGCGACGCCGTCGAGGATGCGCCACAGCGGCGCGATGCGTCGGGCGCCGATGGCGAACTCCACGCCGACGAACAGGGCTGCGCGGGCGAGCTGCCCGGCGAAGTAGCCCGCGTCCGCACGCACGCGGACTCGCCCCGCCCGCGCCTGCGCGGGGAGCGCGGCCAGCGCCCGGTAGAACAGCTCGGCGCTGGTGGCGCGGGGGTCATCCCGGCCCGAACCGAGGTCAGCGGCCAGCACCACCGCGGTGTCGGCCCAGGTCGCGACGTGCGGGCGGGCGACCCGCTGGCCTTGGTGGTTGAACGCCACGCCCTGCTTGAGCCGGCCGTAAACCTCGACATCGGTGGTGTCCAGATCGATCGTCACGTCCGCCGTCAGCTGCTCGGCCCGGTCCGGGTCGACCTGGGCGAGCAGGTCCAGCGCGGTGGTGTGCACGTCACCGAGCCCGGTCTCCACCGCCGCCCACTGCCCCTCGATGAACTTGCGCGCGAGCCCGGCGGCGGTCGTGGACGCCAACCCCGGCACCGGCGTGAGTGCCTGCCCGGCGGTGTCGGCGCGGTGCCGGTCCAGCCCGACCAGGAAGTCCTCCCCGCACAGCTGCGCCGCCGACATGCCGACCAGCATCTGCCCGGCGCTGCACCCGCGGTCGCGGTCCTTGATGGGCCCGACCGCGGCGTCGAGCTTGTCGATGATCCCGAGCCGGTCGATCAGTTCGGTCACCGCGGCCAGCCCGGAGAACCTGGTCAGCGCCGCGTCCGGCGCGCCGAGACGCACCCGCGCACACCGCGGGCGTCGCTTGCGTACTGTTCGCACCTGATAGGTGTCCTCTCAACCCGCAATGTCGTGTCGTCGCAAACACGATCATCGCAGGTCAGCGGGCACCTATCGCCATCTCCCCAGTCCGGACACCAGCGCTACTCGCGGATTCGGGTCTGACCACAGCTGCACAGGTCACCGGCTCGCTAGCTCGGCGTCTGCACCCACACAACCAGGCCCCTGAGCTGCCGGAACGGCAGGTTGAAAAAGGCTCATTGTCCAAACCTGCGTCGTGCACCTGATCCGAAACACTTTCCGGCTGGTGGGTCGACAGGACTGGGACGCGGTGAAGCGCGACATCAAACCAATCTATGCCGCGCCCAACCCGAATGCAGCACTTATCGCTATGGATGAGCTCGACGAGAAATGGGGCCGTAAGTACGCGGCGATGATCCGGCTATGGCGCAACGCGTGGGAAGAGTTCGTGCCGTTCTTGGACTACGACGTCGAGATTCGAAGGGTGATCTGCTCTACGAATGCGATCGAATCGCTTAACGCCCGCTACCGGCGCGCGGTGCGGGCGCGTGGTCATTTCCCCACTGAGCAGGCTGCGATGAAATGCTTGTATCTTGTGACTCGCAGCCTGGACCCGACCGGGACGGGCCGCACGAGGTGGACGATGCGTTGGAAGCCCGTGATCAACGCGTTCGCCATCACGTTCGGTGACCGCTGGCCGGGAGCCGAGACCTACTGAGCAACGACGCCGAAACACCGATCACGAGACAGGCCCGATCAGTGGGCGTACCTGTCCGGAGTGCACCGACTGTCCCCTGCTGAGGTCACCCGTCTCGCCGGTCGGGTCGGGGCGGTGAAGGTGGGTGGGGCAGTCGAGAACTTGGCCCCCGCCATGTCGACGCGGACAAGGCCGAGATCAGCGGCTGTAGTCGGGCTACGGCTGGAGGCTGGTTGTGAGGTGGCCGTGTCGGAGCTGACTCCGGCAGCACTGGGGACGCTCAAGCACGCGGCGTCGATGAGCAATCCGTTGTTCGGTGAGCGGCAGCGGCGACGGCTGTCGACGTGGAACGTGCCCCGGTTCCTGTTGAGCTACGACGAGACAGTGGACGGTCGCCTCGTCCTGCCCCGCGGCCTCGGTGAGCGGATCGTCTCGGTGCTGAAGGAGGCGGGGAGCTGCGTCGAGATCGCCGACGAGCGCACCGACGGCGAGAGCCATAGCTTCGAGCTGTCGGTGACGCTGCGCGAGGACCAGGCTGCCGCCGTCTCGGACCTCGCTGCTCACGACCTCGGTGTGCTCGTCGCAGAGCCGGGTGCGGGGAAGACCGTCATGGGATGTGCGTTGATCGCGGAGCACGGTGTGGCCACGCTGATCCTGGTGGATCGCAAGGCGTTGGCGGATCAGTGGCGGAGCCGCGTCAGAGAGTTCTTGGGTGTTCGGGCGGGCCAGCTGGGCGCTGGACGGTCCTCGCTGCGGGGCGTCGTCGATGTCGTCACTCTGCAGACACTGAGCCTTTTTCAACCTGCCGTTCCGGCAGCTCAGGGGCCTGGTTGTGTGGGTGCAGACGCCGAGCTAGCGAGCCGGTGACCTGTGCAGCTGTGGTCAGAGCAGTTGCGCTGCAACCTTCGCGATCTCCTGACGCAGAAGCTCGCTGGTCAGGTTGAAAAAGGCTCACTCTACCACAACGTCTATACGCCAGTTTTCTCACTAGTAAGCCTCTTTGGTGGGTGATTATTCCAGAACTGCTGGAATGATGGTTCCGGTGACGTCGCCGAATCCGATCCGTGTCCCGTCCGGGCCGGGTGCGGTAGCGGAGATGACAACTTCGTCTCCGTCGAGTAGGAAGGTGCGCTTCTCGCCTTTGACTGTGATTGGTTCGTGCCCGCCCCAGGTCAGCTCGATGAACGCGCCGCGCTGGTGGCGCTCGGGCCCGGAGATCGTGCCCGACGCGTAGAGGTCACCGGGGCGGGTGGAGGCGCCGTTGATGGTCAGGTGCGCCAGCATCTGCGCCGGGGACCAGTACATCTCGCGGTACGGCGGGCGAGCCACCTCCTCGCCGTTCCACTCGACGACGAGCTCGATGTCCAGGCTGGCGTCCGTCTCACCACGCAGGTAGGGCAGCGGCTTCGGGTCCTGGCCGGGCAGCGGGACGCGGGCGTCGCGCAGCGCGGCGAGCGGAACCACCCACGGCGAGACCGAGGTCGCGAAACTCTTGCCCAGGTGCGGGCCGAGCGGCACGTATTCCCAGGCCTGCAGGTCGCGGGCGGACCAGTCGTTGACCAGGACCGCGCCGAATACGTGGTCGTCGAACGCGTCGACGCTGATCCGGGTGCCGAGCGCGGACCCGGTCCCGACGACGAAGCCGAGCTCGGCCTCGATGTCCAGGCGCTGCGCCGGACCGTAGGTAGGGACGTCGTCGGCCGGGGCCTTGCGCTGCCCGCACGGGCGGACGATCCCGGTCCCGGAGACGACGACGGTGCCGGCGCGGCCGTGGTAGCCGACGGGTAGGTGCTTCCAGTTTGACGTCAGCGGCTCGGAGTCCGGGCGGAATAGCTGTCCGAGGTTCGTGGCGTGGTGCTCGGAGGCGTAGAAGTCCACGTAGTCGCCGACGGTGAACGGCAGGTGCAGGGTCACCACAGCGACAGGGTGCACGGCGCGCTCTGGTATGTCACTGGCTGCGGCCTCGGTGATCGCGGCGCGGACGGCGGCCCAGCGGTCTCGGCCCTGGGCGAGGAACGGGTTCAGGGTGTCGGTGGCGAAGGTGGCGCGCTCGCCGGGCAGCAGTTCGGCGAGGTCGAGCACGGAGTCGCCGACACGCACCCCGACCCGTCGATCCCCTCCGTCGGGAGAGAACACGCCGTAGGGCAGGTTCGCGAGGCCGAAGAGTGATCCCTCGGGGATCTCGACGGTCGTCATGTTGGGGATCCCTCCCGGTCGGGGACGGTGATCAGGCCGAGGGCGACGAGCTCGGCCAGCGGGTCGGTGACACTGCAGGTGCCGTAGGACACGACGGCGCGACGGACGGCGGAGACTTGCACCGGAGCGAGCTCGTCCAGTCGGGTGGCGAGACCGGGGCCGTCGCGGTCGGCGAGGGCGGCGGCCGCATCGGACCTGCCGCCGCCGTCGAGGAGGACGGAGGTGGCGAGCAGCAGGTTCAGGAACCCGTGTTGGTCAAACCCGGTCGTTGGGTCGGTGGTGCGGACGGCGTGGTGGAGCCCGGCGGTGGCCTTGAACGCCACCCCGGCCGCGACGGCGTCGGTGAGCGCGGCGGCCAGCTCGCCGACCGGCGGGTACAGCTCGGCCCACACCCCACCGGTGCGGAATTTAGCGCGCAGGCCGAGTTCGGCGACCCGCCGGAGCACCGCGGGGCCGGAGCCGTCGCGCGGGATCTCGACGTAGGCGTCGATCCCGGCGGCGGACCCGGCGATCTGGTCCACGGCGTCCACCGGGTCCGCCGCCGGGGCGACCGGCACCTCGACCGACCGCAGATTCACCGGCAGCCGGGCCGCGGTGGCGCGCACCGCGTCGAGACCGTCCGGGCCGCCGGGCAGCGTGACCGACAGCGGTAGCGTCGTCTCGGCCGGGACTAACGTGGCCAGCTCGGCGAGGGCGCCGTCGGGCAGGATGAGCGGGCCGACAAGCGCGGCGTACCAGGCGTCGCGCCGATCCAGGTGGGCCCGCACCGCGGCCGGGAGCGATGCCGACCCGGGTGGGAAGACGGCCGCGTCGTCGCACAGGCCGGTGACCAGCGGGCCGATCACAACGGCGAACCCCGCCCGGCCCAGCTCCACGCGTACGACGGGTCCTCACAGGCCCGGCCGCCCTCACCGAGGGCCAGCGGCCGGAACGTGTCGACCATGACCGCGAGCTCGTCGAAGGACTCCGCGCCGAGCGCCCGCTCGACCGCGCCGGGCTGCGGGCCGTGGCTGTGCCCGCCCGGATGCAACGAGATCGACCCCTGCCCGATCCCGGAGCCCTTACGGGCCTCGTAGTCGCCGCCGCAGTAGAACATGACCTCGTCGGAGTCCACATTGGCGTGGTAATAGGGAACCGGCACGGCGAGCGGGTGGTAGTCGACCTTGCGCGGCACGAAGTTGCAGACCACGAAGCCGGAGCCCTCGAAGACCTGATGCGCCGGCGGCGGCTGGTGCACCCGACCGGTGATCGGCTCGAAGTCCGCGACGTTGAACGTGTACGGGTACAGGCAGCCGTCCCAGCCGACGACGTCGAACGGGTGCGTGGGCACCACGTAGCGGGTGCCGGTGATCCCGTCGGGCCCGCCGCGGTGCTTCACCAGCACCTCGACGTCGGCCTGCTCGACGAGCAGCGGCGCGCCCGGTCCGTGCAGGTCTCGCTCGCAGTACGGGGCGTGCTCGAGCAGCTGGCCGTAGCGCGACAGGTACCGCTTGGGCGGGGCGATGTGCGACGACGCCTCGATCGCGTAGGCGCGCAGCGGCTCGGACCCGCTGGGGACCCAGCGGTGGGTCGTCGCCCGCGGGAGGACGACGTAGTCGCCCTGGACCACGTGCAGCGCGCCGAACACGGTCTCGACGATCGCCGACCCGGACTCCAGGTAGACAACCTCGTCGCCGACGGCGTTGCGGTAGAGCGGGCTGACCTCCCCCGCGACGACGTAGGAGATCCGCACGTCGGCGTTGCCCAGCACCAGCCGGCGCCCGGTCACGACGTCGACCGACTTCCAGTCCGGGGTGCCGAGATCGTGCAGCCGCAGGTGGCGCGGGAGCAGCGGCCGGTTGTCGGTGAGCGACTGGTCGCCCGGGTCCCAGGGGGTGGCGTCGACGATCGCCGACGGGACGCCCGCGTGGTAGAGCAGCGAGGAGTCCGAGGAGAAGCCCTCCTCCCCCATCAGCTCCTCGTAGTAGAGCGTCCCGTCGGGGCGTCGATGCTGGGTGTGCCGCTTCGGCGGGACGTCACCAACATTCCGATAGAAACCCATCACAGCCTTCCCGCAACGCTAGACATCGTTCTGCTCTGCATCCATTTCCACTCATACATCTGGCCAAGCTGGCCGAATCGACTGCACGGAGCCATCGCCACACTACAGGAAGACATAACCCGGTGACTTAGAGAGTGTTTGAGAAGATCATGTTGAGGGTGTGACTACGTACTTCTGCTGGCGTCGGGCGGGTTCGCCACGGGCGATGCGGCGGGTGATGGTGTTGATCGCCGCCCAGCGGATCATGGCCTCGGACACTGCGGGGTGGCGTTCGTAGTCCCGGGCCAGGCGGCGGTGCGCGGTGACCCAGGCCAGGGTCCGCTCGACCACCCACCGCCGCGGGAGGACGGCGAATCCGCGCTGCTCAGGCGGTTTGCGCACGATCTCGACGCTGGTGTGCAGGATCGTGGTCGCCCAGTCCAGCAGGCGCCCGGCGAACCCGGCGTCGGCGTAGACGAACCGCACCCTCGTGCGCAGGTAGAGGTCGAGCAGGGTCGACTTGGCGCCATCGCGGTCCTGGACCGAGGCCGAGCACACCATCGTGGTCAGCAGCAGGCCGAGGGTGTCGGTCACGATGAACCGCTTCCGGCCGTTGATCTTCTTCCCGGCGTCGTAGCCGCGGGTGTCCCGCCCGACCGTGTCAGCGCTCCTCACCGACTGCGAGTCGATGATCCCCGCGCTGGGTTCGGGGTCGCGGCCCTCATCAGCGCGTAGCTGACGGCGCACGATCGGGAGGATCTGCTCGGTGACCCTCTGCTGCTCCCACCGGTTGAAGTACCAGTACACCGTCTGCCACGGCGGGAAATCAACTGGTAGAGCACGCCACGCGCACCCGGCGCGCACGACATAGAGGATCGCATCCACCACATCACGGCGCGCGTGCTTCTCCGGCCGGCCTCCCGCCCCGCCGCTGGCAGCAGCGGCTCGATCAACGCCCACTGCTCATCGCTGGTGTCCGAGGGGTACCGCCGCCTACGCCGAGCCACTCCTCCACGATGGACCACACCCGGACGCATCCAGCGCAGACACGCCGACCCTTCTCAAACACGCTCTCAGAGAGCGGAGTCACCGGGTTCACATCCGATACAGATCTTGGTCAAGTGGCCGCACCATGGTATCTCGGTGAGCGAGGTCGGATGACGGCCAGGATGGCAGCAGCGCCCGCAGATAAAGCTGCGAAGATGATGAATCCGATGAGCGGATCAGATCCACCTACCACCGATCCGATGATAAGAGGGCCGACAATAGTTCCCAGCCGTCCGGCACCGAGGCTCCATCCCAGTGCACGCGCGCGCATGGTATCAGGATATGATGCACCGACGAAGGCATTAATGAGGATCTGCCCACCGTGCCCGCCTATCCCGGCGCAGACAATGGCGATGGATAGCAGTGGCTGCGGCAGCTGCATGGACAGTCCGAAGAGTGCCAGCGTGAGGCCGAAATAGGTACACACCACGACTGGCCGGTTACCCCAACGGTCGGTCGCAGCCGCGATGAACAACGAGCCGACCACGGCACCGAGATTCAAGGTCAGAAGAAATAGCAGACTCGATCCTAGTTCGTACCCTGCTTCGCTCATGATGCCAGGCAGCCAGGTAGCCAGCCCAAACCAGACGAACATCCCACAGAACGTCGCCGAGGCGAAGAGCAATGAAAATGCTCGAAATCGCGGCGCGAAAATGCCGCCTCTCTCACGTAGCGCTGACTCGGGCGCAATCTCATCGTTCACACTATCGTCTGCGACGAGATAATCTGATCCTTCTTTCCGGATAGCTCCACGGGTAAAAATATGTGATTCAGGCAGCCATCTTAACAGTACTGGAATCAGGAAAAGCCCCGGAACGAGCGATAAGAAAAACATCCATCGCCACCCCAGTGTCGGTAGCACGACAAGTCCGGTCAAGGCTGCTCCGACTCCGCCGAGCGGTACCCCGGACAGCATCACGGTGTAAGCCAAGGTGCGGTGGCGGGTAGTGGCGAATTCCATGGTTAACGCGGACGCCGCCGGTACCAGTGCACCGATTCCAATTCCAGTAAGGAGGCGTAGGAGTCCTAGAGAAACAGGACCTGCGGCGACGCCGCAGAGTGCGCCGAACAAGGTGAACGTTACGACAGAGCCGATGGCAATCGGGCGTCGCCCAAAACGGTCTGCGAGGGGACCAGAGGCCAAGGCGCCGATCATCGTTCCGACGAAGACTGCCGCGGCGACCATTCCGATCTCGCCCGTTCCATAACCGCTGTTCGGGTCACGCAGGAGGATCGGCACCACCGTGGAGAACGCGATGAGATCGTATCCCTCGATCACGACCATGGCCCAGCACAGCGCGGTTACGAGTAACGAGACTCGACCTGGTGAAGTTGCTGTGCGGTGTCGATGTGGTCGATAGGAGCGGCGACTGTTCGTCATGGATTCTCACCTCTCTCGTGCGGTTCGCGCCTCACGGTCTGGGGGTACTCGGAACATCGTCGCGACGGACGTGCGAATGTGATGTATCCGTCCAGGCCACCGCACCCACCAGTAGATGCGGTGCATTCGCCATAGTTCAAGAATTTTCTGTTCCATCATCACCACCGAGTCGAGCGGTCGGCTACTTGCGATTCCATGTGTCGACCCGCCTGTCGGGGCTGTATTTCTAAGGGCGCCCTTCGGGGATTTCTCGGTGCTGGGCACGTCTGTGCAACGCGTAATCCACGCTGACACGTCCGGGACCGGCTACCATCAGGAGCAACGTGGAAGCACAGACGACACCCGCCATCAGCCAGCTATCACCGCCGTTCATTATATCTGCTGCGTGGGCGAAGATCAGTGCGCCGAGCATATTTACGACGACGAGTCCTCCCCCGATGAGGGTAAGAAATCCGAGGGCAAGCGCGATCCCACCGAGAAATTCAACAGAAATCGCGAACGTAGCAGAGAGGGACGGTAGTGGGATTCCCATACGCCTGAACTCGACGACCGTGCCTGCGAAGCCGTTTTCGAAGAGCTTTTTGCTTGCCTGTCCGAGCAGGATCGTTGCCACGAGCAGACGCATGCACACCAGGACTGCATCTCGGGCGATGACCGGTAACGCAGGAGGAGTCATCATCGAACCCTTCTTCTTCCGCGTGACACGAGGAGGGCGTGCTATAATCGCACATGTAGTCTCGGAGAGCGAACAGACAGTAAGTTAGCGGTGTCGGAGAGGCACGTCAAGGCATCGTGGATGCAACGATGCTGTGGCGGCGCCCGTAGTATCGGAATGCGCGACGTTGGGGAGAGCTGGATGGTGCTACAGACGCTCGATCGAGGCCTGACGATCCTGCAGTTGCTCTCACACGAGCGATCTGCCGGCATGACGGTCGCGCAGCTCGCTGCTGAACTTGACGTGCACCGTGCAATCTGCTATCGATTGGTCGGGACCCTCGACGCGCACGGTCTGACTGCTCGCACAGCTGACGGCCGAGTGAGGTTGGGGGCGGGAATCGCTGCTCTGGCAGCCAGCTATGAACCTCAGCTCCGGCGAGCAGCCGAACCCGTGCTCGCCGGGCTCGCCAAACAGACCACCGCCACGGCCTGTATCGCCGTAGCCCAGGGTGACGTCTGCATCTACATCATGAGCGTCGAATCCCCTGACGCGGTATTACACATGAGTCCCCGAGTGGGCAGCCGACACCCTCTGAGTATCGGAGCCGCCGGGATCGCGATCCTTGCCGCCCGACAACCTAGCGCTACAGATACCGACGCTGTAAACCTGGCCCGCCTCCAAGGCTACAGTATCACTTCCGGGCAACTCCAGATTGGGGCTACCGGAATCGCAGCAGCGATCCAGCCGAACCGTGCCGAAGACCTATCCGGCTGGAACGCCGAAGCGAGCGTCAGTGTCATCGGTACCGCCGAACTCAACATCCCCCATGCAGTGACAGCCGTCGCTGCAGCCGCCGACCACCTCACTCGCCTGGCAGCCACGTGAAACGCTATACTAGTGAGAAAACTGGCGTATAGACGTTGTGGTAGAGTGAGCCTTTTTCAACCTGACCAGCGAGCTTCTGCGTCAGGAGATCGCGAAGGTTGCAGCGCAACTGCTCTGACCACAGCTGCACAGGTCACCGGCTCGCTAGCTCGGCGTCTGCACCCACACAACCAGGCCCCTGAGCTGCCGGAACGGCAGGTTGAAAAAGGCTCAGTGTATGAGTGAAGGAACGTCGACTCCCGCGTCGTGAGCTGCCAGAGATTCGTTCGCAGTTCGTGCGGATGGTGGATGACGGGATCGGGCGCGAGTCGATCATGTCGGCGCTACGGCTGAAGCGTGCCACGTACTTTCAATGGCGGCGTCTGTACCGGGAGGGCGGGGTGCAGGCGCTGGCCGTGAAGCCCTTGCCGGGGGCGAAATCGAAGCTGACTGAACAGCAGACATCGCAGTTGCGGAGTTGGCTGGTCGGGCGTGATCCGCGCCAGTTCCAGTTCGACTTCGCGTTGTGGACCCGGGTGATCGTCGGTGAGTTGATGAAGACCCGGTTCGGGGTGGAGATGACCCCGCAGGGGATCGGGCAACTGCTGCGTCGTATCGGGCTGTCGCCGCAGCGACCGTTGTACCGGGCCAGTGAGCCTTTTTTAACCTGCCGTTCCGGCAGCTCAGGGGCCTGAACGGCAGGTTGAAAAGGGCTCATTGAGCCTTTCCCAGTAGGTGCTGGTTGATCATGTGGTTCGGTCGTGCTCGACGTGGAGCAGGACGAGCGCGGCGGCGGTGATCGCGCCGATCCGCCAGGGGCAGAAGCTGACCCGGCGTAGCGCCTTGAAGGTGGTCTTGAGCAGGGAGTTCCCGCGTTCGGCCACAGCCCTGACGGCGGAGTGCAGCGTGTTGACGGTGCGCTTGTCCACCGACAGCCCACCGCCGGTGGGGGTCTTGAACGGGCAGGTCAGGCGGGTGTTCTCACCCTCGTAGCCGAGGTCGGCGAGCACGACGTGGGTGTCGTCGGTCCAGCCCTCGATCGCGTCGAGCAGGCCGGGGTGACCGCGGGCGCAGGTGGTGTCGTGCTCGCGGCCCGGGCGCACCGGGGAGGTCCACAACGGCCACCCGTCAGGCGCGGTGAGGACCTGAACGTTCCCGCCGTGGACGTGGTGCTTACCCGACCACCACAGATCCACTCCCGGGGTCGGTCCGGGAGTGCGGGAGCGGTCAGTGTGGATCACGGTGCCGTCGAGGTGAACGTGGGTGTGCCCGGCGGTGCGGGCCGCGAGCAGCGCGCCGGGCAGTCCAGGCGCGGCGGCGGCCAGAACGTCGATGCCTTCGTGCAGGTAGCGGTAGGTACTCGACAGGCTCAGTTGGTTGTCGGTGGCGAGCTGGGCGACCCGGGTCGCGTCGAGGAACCAGCGCAGCACCAGCACCGCGTGGCGGTCACAGTCCAGCGCCCGACGCCCGCGCCGGGTCCCGCGCCGGAGGCGTTCCTCGGCCAACAGCCGCGACAACATGGACGCGGTGGGCTCCCCGATCGGGAGCACGGCGGTGTAGGTGACAGGATCGGGCACGCGGGACCTCGGTGGTGAGTCGATCTTTGAGCGGACCGACCTCTTCTACCGGGGTCCCGCACCCTCGTTGAGCACCTCCACGCCCCCGGCGTGTCGCCGCCAGCCGCTCCCCACTACTGGGAAAGGCTGTCATCGGTACCACCGAACTCAACATCCCCCATGCAGTAAAAGCCACCACCGCAGCCGCCGACCACCTCACTCGCCTGGCAGCCACCGGATCCGGGATCCCCCGGGGGGTCCCGGCGGCCGGTGGCCGTTGGTCGGTGGCTGAGCAGCCCCGGGTGGGCGGGGCCGTGGTGTGCTGGTGCCACCGCGGCCCCGCCCACCGGTGCGGGGAGCGGGTCAGGCCGCCGCGCGCGGGTCGACGACGGGGCCCGGGTGCCGCAGGTGCTTGCGGGCCTCCAGTTTCTCGTCGGAGGCAAAGGTCAGCATGTCTTCTCCGTCCTTGCAGGCCATGAGCACGACGAAGCGGAGCTCGGTGTTCCCGGGATTGGCCGCCTGGTAGTGGATGCGGTCGCCGCCCGGCTCCCAGATCGTGTCGCCGGCCCGCTTGAGCACCGGGGCGTCGCCCTCGAGTTCGACGATCATCTCGCCTTCGAGGACGTAGCCGTAGACCGGTCCGGGGTGGCGGTGGGCCGGTGTACCGGGATTGTTCGGTTCGACTGATACGACGACCGTCATGAGATGGCCGCCTGCGGGCAGCTCGGTCATTGGGTGCTCGTCGAGTGTCTGGATCGTCGTGCCGTTGAGTTCGATCACGGTGCCTCCTGGGTGTCGCTACGGGACGGTCAGGCCGAGACGCTCTGGACCGCCTCGGTCGGCCAGGTCGTGCGGTGGTCGGCGAGGGTGAGGATCGCGCCGGCGTCGTCGATCGGCGGGTAGATCCACTCGCTGTTGATGGTGTGCTTGAGCTTCTTGGCCTCGTCGCCGGTCTGGGCCACGGTGCGGTCCCAGCCGGTGGTGAGCACGGCCCCGTACGGCCCGAGGCTCAGGCAGGTGACGTACGGGTTGGGGGCGAACGGGACCAGCGGCAGCCCGAGCACGTCGGCTCCGACGTTCGCCCCGGCCAGCTTCCCCTGGGGGACGGCGTGCTGGCAGCTCTGCATCACCACGTGTCCGCCCTCGGCGACGGCGGCGGCGGTGTCGCCCGCGGCGTAGACGCCGTCCACCCCGACAACCCGCAGGTGCTCGTCGACCTCGAGCCTGCCGATCGCGTCCCGGGTGCCGGGGATCAGCTCGGTCAGTGCGCTGGCCCGCATCCCGGCGGTCCAGACCACGGTGCGGGTGGGGATCACGGTGCCGTCGGACAGGACGGCCCGCTCGCGATCGACCGACTGTAGGGAGACGTTGAGCGCCAGCTCGACCCCGGCGTGTTCCAGCGCTGCAAGGATCTCCGGGCGGGGCCCGGGGCCGAGCTCGGGGCCGACCGTGTCGGCACGCTCGACCAGGACGACCCGCACGGGCCGGTCGCCGGCGACCGCGCGGAGCCGGGCCGGCAGCTCGGTCACGACCTCGAGGCCGGTGAACCCGGCACCAATCACAACGGCGGTGAAGCGCTCGTCGCCGCCGGCTACCGTGCCGAGCCTGCTCACGTGCGACTCCAGCGCGGCAGCGGCCGGCAGGGTGTCGACGTCGAACAGGTGCTCGGCGCCCTCGACCAGGGGGGTCAGCACCCGGCTGCCTGAGGCCAGGACCAGGCGGTCGTAGCTCAGCTCCAGCGCCGAGCCGTCACGGCCGAGCGCGCTGACCGTGCGGGCCTCGGTGTCGATGCCGGTGACGATGCCGGGGATCCGCCGCACCCCGATCGGCCCGAGAACGCGGTCGAGTGCCACCCGCTTGCCCTGCGGGTCGTCCTCGTAGAGCCGCGGGCGGATCGCCAGGTCGTCTGCGGCGCCGATCAGGGTCACGGTCACGGCGTCCTCGGCTGCGCCGGCCTCCTGCCGGGCCCGGATCGCCCCGGCCGCGGCCCAGACCCCGGCGAAACCACCGCCGATAACCAATATACTTGACATCTAGATTCTCCATCCTCGCCGGCGCAGGTGCGCACTTCAGGGAAACAGGTGGGACGGTCAGCCGGTGGGCTGACGGTCGTAGGCGCTGCGGGTGAGGCTCTGGGCGTCAGGTGCGTTCTCGTCGACTTCGGCACGGATGTCGGCGATCGTGCGGCTCGCGAGCTCGCGGCGCCACGCCATCTCCGCTCGGCGCATCGAGATGCTGATCGCACACGGTGCGCCGAACGCGGAGCGCGGGAGAGCAGCGCCGACACCGTGCTGGCGGATCTCCGCGCAGCGGAAGGCCTCCTGGGGGCCCTCGATGGCCGCGACGACGTCCATCAGCGTGATCGAGGACGCGGCCCGGGCGAGCCGGAATCCGCCGCGCGATCCCGGGACCGACTCCAGGATCTCCGCCTTGGCCAGCACCTGGAGCTGCTTGTTGAGGTAGGGCGCCGGCAGGTCGTGTCCCGCGGCCAGCTTTCCGACCGAGACCGGCTGGTCGTCGTCCAGCCAGGCCAATGTTAGGACGATGTGAAGGGTCCACTCGACGCCCTGGCTCATCCGCATGGCCTATACCGTACAATCCGGATACTTAATGTCAAGGTTTGGGTGTTGACATACCGGCGTGCTGCACCACATGTCCGGAGCACGCGGAGGATCAGGTCGAAGTGCGGCGTGGTGGCCAGTGAGCCTTTTTCAACCTGCCGTTCCGGCAGCTCAGGGGCCTGGTTGTGTGGGTGCAGACGCCGAGCTAGCGAGCCGGTGACCTGTGCAGCTGTGGTCAGAGCAGTTGCGCTGCAACCTTCGCGATCTCCTGACGCAGAAGCTCGCTGGTCAGGTTGAAAAAGGCTCAGTGCCGCGGCGTCGGCGTCCCGCACCTCGAGCGCCGCGACCAGCGCCTCGTGATCGCCGGTCGTGTCGGGCAACGACGGGTCGTCCAGGAGCTCGATGAGCACGTCGCCCAGCGGGCGGTCCTGGCCGAGGCGACGACGGCCCGGTGGAACCGCACGTCGGTGGTGACGAAGGCGCAGGCGTCCCCGGCCGAGGAGCGAGCGCCGCTCGGACAGCATCGTGCGCAGGCGACGAGCTCCTCCGGGGCGGTGCGGACCGCGGCGAGCCGGGCGGCCTCGACCGCGCGGTGGACCTCGAAGACCCCGGTGATCCGGGCGCGGCAAATGCCGTCGTGGACGCTCAGCGACCGCTCGTCGGCCGGGCCCGGGGTCGGCAGCGAAGATGCCGTGGCCATGCCGGACCTCGACCAGGCCGTCACACGCAAGCTGCTGGACGACCTCGCGGGCCGAGGAGCGGCCGACCCCGAACTCGTCGACCAGTTGGCAGGCGGAGGTGGGTGATGCCACGTCAGCCCGAGGTGTTCACCCGCGCGCTCGACCCTGACGAGGCCCAGCTTCTGGTCACGATCACTAGGACGGCGCGCGATCGTGTTCGCCTGCGCCGCGCCGGGATCGTGCTGGCCTCGGTACAGGGCTGCAGCGCTGCCGAGGCGGCTGCGATGTACGCGGCGAAGCCGCAGTACGCGCGGGAGGTGATCCACGCTTAACCCGGGGCTTTCATCGCGGTTCGCCGAGCGGGGCGTGTCAGAAGGCTGGAGGGTGCCACTGACCAGCAAGGATGGGGATTGCTGAGGTCCCGTATCCGCGCGAATCAGGAGCACCCTCCAGGTGAAGAAGGCTATCGGGTTCTACTCGTGCCCGGACATCGACACGGCCGCGACAGCGGTGGTGTCGCATGCCGGGACGAGGCTGCTGACCGAGACCATCGGCAAGGTCGGGCTCGACCACGCTCTGTCGCAGGCGTTGGAACCGTGGCGGCCGCGGTTGGCGGTGCACGACCCGGCGAAGGTCCTGCTCGATCTCGCGTTGACGCTGGCCGCCGGCGGGGACTGCCTGTCCGACATCGCGCTGTTGCGTGCGGAGCCCGCTCTGTTCGGTCCGGTGGCCTCAGACCCGACGGTCTCCCGCACGGTAGATCGCCTCGCCGCCGACTCGACCGCGGTGTTGGCGGCGATCGATGCCGCCCGCGCCACGGCTCGGGCGAAGGTGTGGGCGCTGGCCGGTTCCGCCGCTCCCGACCACCAGACGGACGCGGCGAACCCGCTGGTCATCGACGTGGATGCCACCCTGATCACCGCCCACTCGGACAAGCAGGGCGCCGCACCGACGTTCAAGAAGGGCTTCGGGCACCATCCGTTGTGGGCGTTCTGCGACCACGGCGCGGCCGGGACCGGTGAGCCTCTCGCGGCGCTGCTACGCCCCGGGAACGCCGGGTCGAACACCGCCACCGACCACGTCACCGTCATCCGGGCGGCGCTGCGCCAGCTCCCCGACCACCGCCCGGGCAACCGTCCCGGCCGCAAAGTTCTGATCCGGGTCGACGGCGCAGGTGCCTCGCATGAGCTCCTCGACTGGCTGGCCGGGCAGCGTCTGTCCTATTCAGTCGGCTTCGGGCTGTCCCAGGCTCTGGTCGACCAGCTCGCCGCGCTCCCGGCCACGGACTGGCAGACCGCGCTCGATGCCGACCGCGAGCCCCGTCCCGGAGCCTGGGTCATCGAGGCGACCGGCCTGATGAACTTGACCTCCTGGCCGAAAGGGATGCGGGTGATCGTCCGCCGCGAGCGCCCGCACCCCGGCGCGCAGCTACGGATCACCGACCCGGACGGGTTGCGCTACACTGCATTCGCCACCAACACACACCCCGGTGGAGCGGGCCGCCAACTCGCCGACCTCGAGCTACGACACCGCCGCCGGGCCCGCGCCGAGGACCGCATCCGGGCGGCGAAGGACACCGGGCTGACCAACCTGCCCTTGCACGAGCTCGACCAGAACCGGATCTGGCAGGCCGTTGTCGCGCTCGCCTGCGAGATCACCGCCTGGGCGCAGATGCTCGCCTACACCGACCACCCGGCGCGGCGCTGGGAACCGAAACGACTCCGGCTGCGGCTGTTCTCCCAGCCCGCACAGCGAGCCCGGCACGCCCGCCGAACCGTCCTGCACCTGCCCGCCCACGCACCCTGGGCCAGGCTGCTCTGCGAAGGCCTCGCCCGGCTGCGCGCACTCGCCGTCCCCGGCTGAGCCCGACCCCGCCGTCACGACGACCCAGGACCCCGACCGGACCAGTGGAAACCGGCGCCCACCCGAGCGACCTCGGCTGAACTGTCACACCCGCCAGGCAGAATCAGCGCCACCACACCGACGAGCACCGGTGTCGATCAAGCCGGGACTGCCCGACGAAAGATCCGGGCTAACCCCCAAGGGGGTCGCGGTGCTGGACCCAAAATGGAGCGGGGGTCGTTGGACTCGGCGTGGTCACCCTGGGCGGTGCCGGACTGCGGACCGGGCGGACCATCGGACTGTTGATCGGTGCGATACTATGGATCGTCGGATTTGGTCGTGGTCAGCTGGTTGGTCGGATAGCCAGCGCAGTGGCCCGCTGGCCGGGACCGAGCCGCTGGTGCGGGCCCGGCCGCACAGCTGGCGGCCGGTTGCCGACGGGGCGACACGATCACTGCAGGCCGGGTGCGTGGAGGTTCGGGCGGTGGCCAGGGTCTTGGTGGCTGAGGATGATACCAAACAAGCCCTCGTCTTGCGTGAATACCTGGTCAGGGAGGGGTACGCCGTCCTCGTTGTCGGCGACGGGCGGGCCGCGATCGACGCCATCCGCCAGCGCCGGCCCGATCTGGTCCTGCTCGACGTCATGATGCCTCACCTCGACGGTCTGGACGTGCTCCGTTCGGTCCGCGGCGAGCACCCGATGGCCGTCATGTTGATCACTGCCCGGTCGGCTGAGGAGGACCAACTGCTCGGGTTCGACTTGGGTGCTGACGACTACGTGATCAAGCCCTACAGCCCGCGCCAGCTGATGGCCAGGGTGCGGGCGGTTCTGCGGCGCGCCGGCGCCGGCGCGGCCGAGGCCGTGCTGCAGTTCGGTGAGCTACAGATCGACCTCGAGCGGTGCGCGGTCCGCGTGGCCGGGCAACCGGTGGAGCTGACCGCCCGCGAGTTCACCCTGCTGGAGACCCTGGCCCAACGCCCGGGTCGGGTGTACTCGCGACGGCAGCTTCTGGAGGCGATCGCCGGATTTGACCACCTGGCTATGGAGCGGACGGTCGACATGCACGTGTCCAACATACGACGCAAGATGGAGCCAGACCCGGCCCGGCCTCGGTACCTGCTGACGATGAAAGGCCGGGGATACCGCCTGGCCGAGGATCCGACCGGTGCTGGGTAGCGTCCGGTCGCAGATCGCCACGGCCACGGTAGTGTTGTCGGTCGTCTTGGTCGCGGTGACCGCCTGGCTGGTGACCCGCAACGTGGAGACTGCGGTACAGGACGAGGCCTCGCGTACGCTTAGCAACGACTCGATGATCCACCAGGAGCTGATCGACTACGGCGTCGGGCTCACTAGCTGGGACGGCGCGGCTGACCTAGTTGTGATGTCCATGGACGTTGTTCCAGGTTGAGCTGATGACGGCCTGTCGCTGAGACAGGCGAGGACCCCCGGTTGTGAAGTGGAGCTGTCTAGGAACCGCTTCACCAACCGGAGGCCCTTGTGACCCACGCTAACGCTGCGCTGACTCCGCGTGCCCGGCTACGGCTGGCCCGTCTGATCGTCGACCAGGACTGGACCTGCTCCACCGCGGCCAGAATGTTCATGGTCGCCCCTCGCACCGCCCGAAAGTGGGCTGACCGCTACCGCGCCGAGGGCCCGCCCGGGATGGTCGACCGCAGCTCCCGACCACGGTCGATGCCGGCCAAGACCCCGCCGAGGCTGGTGAAGCAGATCGTGCGACTGCGGTGGCACCACCGACTCGGACCAGTACAGATCGGCGGCCGACTCGCTCTCGCCGCCTCGACCGTGCACGCGGTCCTGCGCCGCTGCCGGATCAACCGGCTCTCCCACATCGACCGGGTCACCGGCGAGCCCCTACGCCGCTACGAACACCCACACCCCGGCTCGTTGATCCACGTCGACGTCACCAAGTTCGGCAACATCCCCGACGGAGGCGGACACCGCTTCGTCGGACGCCGACAAGGCGCCCTGAACAAGCGGTCCACTCCCGGACTGCCCAGGGGAACCGACTACAAGCCGCGCACCGGCAGAGCGTTCGTCCACACTGTCAAGTCCCGGGTTCGATAGAGGCTCGGTTCTCACGCTCCGGCGGGTTGCCGGGCGGGTTCTGTGACGGCGTGCAGGGCCTCGTGCTCAACGGGCGGGATCAGGCCGAGCTCGCCGTGTAGGCGGCGGTGGTTGTACCAGTCGATGTACTCGGCGACGGCCAGCTCGAGGTCGTCGGTGCCTCGCCACGGGCCCCGGTTGCGGACGAGTTCAGCCTTGAACAGCGAGTTGAACGCCTCCGCCATCGCATTATCGTAGGAATCGCCGACCGACCCGACTGAAGCCACAGCGTCGACTTCGGCGAGTCGCTCGCCGTACCGCACGGCGACATATTGGACTCCGCGATCCGAATGGTGTATCAACTCGGAGAGGTCCGCGCCCGCCCGTTGCCGGGTCCAGATCCCCATGTTGAGCGCGTCCAGCGCGAGATCGGTGTACAGGTTACGAGAGAGCTGCCAGCCCACGATCCGTCGGGAGAACACGTCCATCACGAAAGCCGCGTACACCCATCCAGAGAACGTGCGGATGTAGGTGATGTCAGCGACCCACAGGCGGTCCTGGGCGGGTGCGGTGAAGTCCCGTTCGACCAGGTCCGGGCGCCTGTCCGCGCCCTTGGCTCGGACCGTGGTGCGCGGCACACGCAGCCGGGACACTCCACGGAGCCCGTTGCGGCGCATCAGTCGTTCCACGGTGCAGCGAGCGACCCGGCGGCCGCCTACTCCGCCTTCCCGACATAACGCCGCCCACACCTTCCGGCTGCCGTAGACGCTGAAGTTGTCGCGATGCACCCGTTCGATCTCTTTCAAAGTCTCGGCGTCGGTGAGTGCCCGCGCCGAGGGCGGTCGCTTCTTCGACGCATGGAAAGTGGACGGGGCGATCGGAACACCGGCGTCCTTCAACACCGCGCAGATCGGCTCGACCCCGAACTGTGTCTTGTTCTCCTCGATATAGTCGAGGACTACCTGCTGGGGCGGTCGAGCTCCGCCGCGAAGAAAGCCGAAGCCGACTTGAGAATGGCGTTCGCCCGGCGCAACTCCCGAACCTCACGTTCGAGCTCTGCGAGCCGGGTCGCGTCGTCGGTGGTCGTGCCCGGCCTGGTGCCGTTGTCGATCTCGACCTGCTTGACCCAGCCCCGCAGCGTCTCCGGGTTGATCCCCAGCTGCTCGCCGATGCGCTTGAAGATGTTCCCGCCCGCGGACGCCGGGTCGGCCTTGGCGTCCAACACGAGCCGGATCGCTCGCTCCCGCAGCTCGTCGGGGTACTTCCTCGGGGCGGCCATCGGTCGATCATCCTCCAGGCTTGATGGTCTCCATCAAACCCGGGACGAGACAGTCCCACCCGGCTGGATCTCGCCGGCCTCGCCGCTGCGGTCGGCGACACCCATCAACCGCTCGCTGCGGCGGCCGGGATCACCGTGAAGATCCAGGCCCAGGAGCCGTGCCTGGCGAGGGGGGACGACACCCGGGTCCGTCAGATCATCAGCAACCTGCTCACCAACGCGGTCCGACACACCCCGCGCGGGGGCACGGTCACGGTGGCCGTGTCCACCCACGCCGATCAGGCGCTGCTCAGCGCCGCCGATACTGGCCCAGGTATTTCGGCCGAGCACGTGGACGTGGTGTTCGACCGGTTCTGGCGGGCCGACCCGGCCCGCGGCCGCGACGGCGGGGCAGGGCTGGGATTGGCCATCTCCCGCGAGCTCGCCAGGGCGCAGGGGGGAGACCTGACCGTCGAAGGCCGTGACGGTATTGGAGCCCTCGGCCGACCGGGGGCGAGGTTCGTCCTGCGGTTGCCGCGCCCTGCCCATCCCTGATCGGCCCGTCGCGACTGGCGCGGCCCGACCGGTGGCGTGGCTCGTCGCGCCGGAACCTGAATCGGCGTTGATACACCGTTGACACGGAAGGCCAAGAATCAGGGAAATGGGTGAATCAGCTGCCAACAGCGTGCCACCATCAGGGCGAGATCATGCCGTCCCGACCCACACCGCGGCCGGCAACACCGTGGTGGGTCAGGGGGTCACCAGGGCGTCGAACCGGGTGCCTGCTCTGGATGTGCTGCGCGGCATCGCCATTATCGGAACCCTGGCCTCCAATGTCTGGATCTTCACGGCGTCCGTGGGGGCCGAGGCGGGCGGCACTGAGCCTTTTTCAACCTGACCAGCGAGCTTCTGCGTCAGGAGATCGCGAAGGTTGCAGCGCAACTGCTCTGACCACAGCTGCACAGGTCACCGGCTCGCTAGCTCGGCGTCTGCACCCACACAACCAGGCCCCTGAGCTGCCGGAACGGCAGGTTGAAAAGGGCTCAGTGGTGGCTGATCGGGCTCTTCCTAGGCGTCCATCTCGGACATGTCGGATATAGCGGATACCAGGCTTACGAACAAGCCACGACGACGGAGAGGTCTACACTGCCGGTCGACCTGAGGTCTGGCACCTGGTGGTCGGAGGTGCAAGCGAGCTTCAGCCACATCATCGAATCCAGCTTCGTGCCTGACCAGGGGTTCTTCACCGTTATGCTGATGGGATTGGTCACGTTCCTCCTCGGCGCGAAGCTCTACCGCATCGGCATCTTCGCGCCCGGGCACCGTCGCCTGCGGTACTGGCTCATCGGCAGCGGATTCCTGGCCGCTCTTCCGCTTGACTATCTGCTCAGCAGAACCGAGATGTTCGGACCCTACGTCATCTTGTTCGGTCGCTACGGGGCCGCCCTGGGTGTCCGGCGGGTCCTAGTGGCGTCCACCAAGGTGGTGTGCGACCGGCCCGGTGACGAGCTGGTCGAGCTGTAGGGCGGCCACCGCGTGATCTTCTGAACGCCTCTCACAGCCCACAGAAGATGGATCACGCGATGACCGCACCCTCCAGTATCGACCCCACCGAGTTCCTGCACGAGCAGCTGTCCCAGGCGAGCCCGGATCTGCTGTGCCACATGTTGACCACGTTCATCAACACCCTGATGTCCGCCGACGCCGACTCGGTGTGCGGCGCGGCCTGGGGCGAGCGTTCCGAGGCTCGCACGAACACCCGCAACGGCTACCGCCACCGCGACTTCGACACCCGCGCTGGCACGATCGACGTGGCGATCCCCAAGCTGCGCAACGGCTCCTACTTCCCCGACTGGTTGCTGGAGCGTCGTCGCCGGGCGGAGCGGGCCCTGACCACGGTGGTCGCGACCTGCTACCTGCTCGGGGTCTCGACGCGGCGGATGGAGAAACTCGTCGACTCCCTGGGCATCACGAGGTTGTCGAAGTCGCAGGTCTCAGAGATGGCCCGGGACCTCGACGGCCAAGTCGAGCAGTTCCGGACGCGTCCGCTCGACCAGGGCCCCTACACCTTCGTCGCCGCCGACGCGCTCGTGCTCAAAGTCCGCGAGGGCGGCCGGGTCGTGGCAGTCCACGCCCTGCTCGCCACCGGGGTCAACGGCGACGGACACCGGGAGATCCTCGGCCTGCAGGTCAGCTCCGCCGAGGACGGCGCCGGCTGGCTGGGGTTCTTCCGCGACCTCACCGCCCGCGGTCTGACCGGCGTCGCGCTGGTCACCAGCGACGCCCACGCCGGCTTGGTGTCCGCGATCGGGGCGACCCTGCCCGGCGCCGCCTGGCAGAGGTGCAGGACGCACTACGCGGCGAACCTGATGGCTGCGACCCCGAAGCAGTCCTGGCCGTGGGTGCGGGCGTTGCTGCACTCGGTCTATGACCAGCCCGACGCCGCATCGGTGCACGCCCAGTTCGACCGGGTCCTCGACGCCTTGGCCGACAAGCTCCCGAAGGTCGCCGAGCACCTCGACGCCGCCCGAGCCGACGTCCTGGCCTTCACCGGCTTCCCGAAAGAACTGTGGCGCCAGATCTGGTCGAACAACCCCTCCGAGCGCCTGAACCGTGAGATCCGGCGCCGCACCGACGTCGTCGGGATCTTCCCCGACCGCGACTCCCTGATCCGCCTCGTCGGCGCGGTCCTGGCCGAGCAACACGACGAATGGGCCGAAGGACGCCGCTACCTCGGCCTCGACGTCCTCGCCCGCTCCCGCGTCACCACGATCCCCGACACCGCCACCAGCGCTGAGGAGGCGACCTCGACCACCACCATCCCGGCGCTCAGCGCCTGACCGAACAAGAAGATCACGCGGTCGTCGTCACACACCACGCCAGCGGACTTGACCCGGGTCCTCGGGAGATTTCTGGTGTGGTCACAGGTTTGTTTCAGGGTCATGTCGCACAGTCAGACTATGAACCGAGTATGGGCTGGGCTCTGGAGACGAGCTGACGGACGGACCTCTACCAGGGATGAAGCTGCGGCTTCTGATCGGTCTGGTCCGAGGGTGCCCGGGGATTGTTCTGTGCATGGCGATGGTGGCGAGCTGGGGGTGACATCTGGAGTCGATACCGGCTGCGAGACGTTTTCAGATCAGCCACCGCGGCGCGAAGTTTCTGCGAGTCCTGCGGGCTCGACACAGAACTTGGGCAGCCCGCCGAACTCGGTGTATCCGCTTTCCCCGACGCCAGTACCGGCCTTCAAGCTGCCCCGCCGTTTCGGCGCCGGGCTGGTCGCAGTGATGGTGGCTGCCTGTCTGATCGGTGGGGGTGCCGGTTTCGGTGGTGCCTATGCCGCCCTCGGTACGACAGGGTCGGCACCGCTGTCGAGCGTCGCCAACTCCGGCGCTTCAGCCCAGGTTGGGAATGGCACAATCGCTGGCGCAGCCGCCGCGATCGCTCCCAGCACCGTCGACATCAGAGTCCGCGCGGCTCAGGGCACGATCGAGGGATCGGGGGTGGTCCTCACCAGTGACGGCGCGGTCCTCACCAACAACCACCTCCTTACCCGCGCCGGCAGCGAGATCAGCGTGTCGACCGCCGACGGCACCCGCTACCGTGCAAAGGTCGTCGGTACCTCCCCGAGCTACGACCTGGCTGTTATCCGTCTTTTAGGAGCGTCGAACCTGAAGGCCGCCACGTTCGGTGAGGCCAGCAGTGTCCAGGTCGGCCAGCAGGTTGTTGCCACCGGCTCGCCGCAGGGTCTGTCCGGTACCGTCACCGCGGGCATCGTGTCGGCCTTGAACCGGACTGTCACCGCAGGTGATGGCGGCGGTACTCGGGTCGTCTATAATGGGCTGCAGACCGATGCCCCAATCAACCGGGGTAACTCGGGCGGCCCGCTGGTGAACCTTGCCGGCCAAGTCATCGGGATCAACTCCGCGATAGCCACAACAGGGCGTAGCCCTGGCTCGATCGGGCTCGGCTTCGCGGTGCCGGTGAACACCGCCAAGCGGGTCGCTCAGGAACTCATGTCTAGCGGGGTCGCGACCAAGCCTCAACTGGGAGTTCAAGGCACAGCGTCGCCCGCCAGCCACGCCGAGAACAGCACCAGCAACAAAGCTGAAACGAGCAGTGAAGCTGGCGGCGCACGAGTCGACACGGTCCAGTCCGGGACCCCGGCTGCGACCGCGGGCGTGAAGACCGGCGACGTTATCACCAAGATCGACAACTATCCGGTCGCCGACTTTGAGGATTTGATCGCGCGGGTCGGGAACTTCACCCCTGGCCAGCAAGTCACACTGACCATCGGTAGCAACGCCCGCCAGGTCCCGGTAAAGCTCGGCAACGTCCAGGACACCGAGACCGCGAATGTGCAGACAGGACCCAGGACCACACCTGAAAACCCCGGTTGGGGCATCCCAGACCACCCGAGAGGGCCCGGCCTGTTCGGTGTCGACCCCTTCCGCACGAGGAGCTACCTGTGAGGAGTCCGACTCCCGTGGCCCTTGAGCCGCGGGGACCCCATATTGCCCGACTACCGCGCCAGTGATTCGGTATGCCCAACGCGTCTAGTGACGACCGGATCGAGACCCTGGATGTGCTGCGTGGGATCGCGATTGTCGGTACCCTTGCCAGCAATATCTGGATCTTTACGATCAATGTCGGCTCTGCAGCCACCCCTCTTCTCCCAGACTGGATCGGCGAGGTTTCCCAGTGGCTGCCAAACGGCAAGTTCCTCGGCCTGCTGACGATCATGTTCGGGATCGGGCTGGAGATCCAGCGCCAGTCCGCTCTCCGGGGCGGACGGACCTGGCCAGGGACCTACCCAGTCCGCGCCGGGCTGCTCTTCCTCGACGGACTCATCAACTACGTCTTTGTGGTCCAATTCGATGTCCTACGGGCCTACGCGGTCACTGGCCTACTCGTCGCGTTCCTGCTCCTGACTAGCGATCGAGTGCAATGGTGGCTGATCAGTGTGTTCTTCGCACTGCACCTGACCGTGCTCGTCCTCACATCCTCGCTCACGGTGCCCCCCAGGGGCGAGGCGCTATCGCTCCCGGAGCTGTCCCGGGCCGCCCGCGTCCCCACCGAAGACGGCGGCTACTGGTCGCTGGTCAACTCAAACCTCCGCAATATCGGCAACGCTTTCACAATATACTCTGAGTTCTCCACGATCCTGCTGATGGGGATTCCGCTGTTCCTGCTCGGCGGGAAGCTCTACCGGGCCGGGATCTTCAGGACGGAGGGCGTTCAGCTGCGCCGATGGCTCATCGTCATCGGACTGGTGGTCGCACTGCCGGTGGACTTCGTACTCGGCACTTATGACGGCGGCACCCTTAGTAGCTACTCCCGCTACGGTACCGCCCCACTGGTCGCTCTCGGTATCCTGGCGGCGGTCGCCCAATTCTATCAGCACCGAGCTCCCGGCCGATTCGCCCACGCACTCGGCCGAGTCGGGACGATGGCACTCAGCTGTTACCTACTCCAGAACGTCCTCGGCGTCGTGCTCGAACGAACCATTTTCCAGAGCAATGTAGTGCGTACTGTGGACCCGGTACTCGGTACCTATGCCGTGTTCGCGGCAATCTCGGGAATTCTACTGGCGTTCGCCGCGCTGTGGCTTCGCTGGCGTCGCCGCGGCCCGATCGAGCACCTCTGGGTGGCCTCGTTCAAATTACTCGTGCGTGAGCGTCGGGCAGATTCGTAACCATCCAGGTCAGCAGGTCACGGGTGCTGTCCAGAGCAGAGGGTTGGCAAAGCCAGGCCTGACTCGGGACAACTGGTCAGTGAACTCTTTCCACTTGGCGTCAGCCAGCGAGGATGAGGGTCTGGATCGCGTTGACCAGCGCGGTGGTCCGCTGCGGGCAGCACCGGATCTTCCAGCTCTTGAGCATCGCGTTCGCGCGTTCACCGGGGCCGCGTTGCGCTGCGTGGGCGGCGTTGATCTCCCGCTGACTCGGTGAGGGCCGTCGGCGCTCGCCGGTGTCGCGATCGGCGGGTCGGCGTCGCTGTGGGAGGCGGAACATCGCACCGGCACCGCGGTATCCGCTGTCGGCGACCACCTGCACCCCGGCGACGGTGAGGGCGTCGATGATCCCGTGTTCGCGGGCGGCACCCATGTCATGCCGCGCACCGGGCAAACGCCGGCGACGCCCAGACCAGACGACCGGCCGGGTCGCTGATGACCTGCACGTTCATGCCGTGGCACTTCCACTTCCCCGAGTAGTACGGGCGGTCGCGCCCCGAGGCCATGGCGACCCGGTCGATCCGCAGCAAGGTGCCGTCGAGGATCACGAACGCCTTCCGCCGCGCGACCGCGATCGCCTCGGTCAGGTTCGGTGCCGCGGCGGCGAGGACGTCGATCGCTTCGCGGATGTAGCGGAACGCCGTGGTGGTGCCGACCCCGAAACCAGCGGCGAGGTCGGGGTAGGTCTCGCCCTTGCGCAGGTGCGCCAGGGCGAGCAGGGCGTGACGACCGATCGGGAGGCGCCGCCAGCGGGTACCGCGCTGGTTGCGGCTGCGCTGAAGGGCGTTGGTCAAGGTGATCAGCGCGCGAGTGGACACCGACAGCGCGGACGGGTAGGAAAGCACCGGAGCTCCTGGTGGGCAACGAGTTGATCTAGACAATCACTCGTCTACCAGGAGCTCTTCTAGTTTCCGGGCCGCCACGCCGCGACCCCGCCGACCTCGTGACTGTCAGGTTGGAAAGGGTTCACTTGCGGCAGTTCGCCGGGTCGGTGGTGGCGCTGAGGTCGCCGGTGGTGGCCAGCCCGGACCAGCTCTGGTGGCAGGCGGGGACGGGGAGCTGTAGGTCGCCGAGCCAGTCGCGCCAGGTCACGTCGTGCACGACGCGGGAGTGTCCGATCCGCAGCCGGTGCCCGGCGAACGCGGCCGCTTGGGCGCGGGCATAGCTGGCGGGATCGAGCCGGGCGCGGGGGATCAACTCCAGCGGTGCGACCACGACAGCCCTCCGGGTGTAGCTCCGACTCGCAGGTCAAAGCCCATCATGATGAACCCGTTCAACCGCATCGCCATCAGCACGCGGAAGACTCCGACCCTCGAGAGCTGAGGCGGATGCGGGGCCGGGGTCCTTCTCAGCGACCACATTACGGCTGTATCATTCTGCTGTGAAGAACAAGCCGGCGTATGGGATCGAGTCGGTGGACCACGCCCTGCGCCTCGCCACGATCCTGCAGCAGGAGGGTCCACTGCGAGTCACGGATGCGGCGGAGCGGATCGGCGTCGCCCGTTCGACCGCACACCGCCTGCTCTCGATGCTGGTGTACCGGGACTTCGCCGAGCAGAACGAGGACCGGCGTTACGTTTCCGGGCCGGTGCTGAGTGCACATCCCGTCACCGAGCCGCTCGCCGAACTCCGCAGGATCGCGCTCCCGCGCCTGGAGGGCCTCACCGCGAGGACTTCGGAGACCAGCAACCTCCTCGTCGTCACTGCCGACCAGGCGCGGTTCGTCGCCAGCGTGGAGTGTGACCAGGCCCTGCGAGTGGGAGATCGGGAGGGACGAGTCCTCCCCGCCCATCTCGCCTCCGGAGGACGTGCGGTTCTCGCCACGATGGCGCCGGACGCACTGCGTGCCCTGTACGAGTCCGCCGACTCCGGAGTCGACGACGTGGAGGCGCTGCTCCGTGGCATCCGCCGGATCCGCAGGCAGGGTTTCGCGTTGAACGATGGGCTCACCGAGACGGGCTTGACAGCGATCGGCTGTCTAGTCACGGTCTCGGCGGGGTCGATGCCCATCGCGATCTCGTTGGCCATGCCGACCGCTCGGTACCGCAAGGACCTGCTGTCGGACTGGGTGCAGGAGATCAGGGCGACGGCCGACGGCATCGCTCGTGATCTCGAGGCCGCCGCGGCCACCCGTGAGGTGACGACGACATAGGTGATCTGGCGGCGAAGACCGGATGCCCGCCCTGCCTACGACGATTTTGGAACGAAGCATGTATTCTTCACAGCGGAATACTGTTTACGCCGTGGCGCTCGTTGTCTCTACTGGGATCGCTCTCGACGAGCGCGCCGGTGTAGCCGGCGCCGCTCCACGAACCTTCCCTCTCAGACCGGAGTGGCCCCAATGGCGGAGTCCCCCTCGCCCAGCCCGGCTCGCGATCCCGGACAGGCCCGGAAGGCCCGACTCGGGGCCCAGGTCGGACTGTCCGCCGGCATATCCGAGTCGACGACCCGGATCATCACTGCGGCGATCTTCGTCGCCACGCTGCTCGGTCGCCCGCTGGGCGCGCTCGTCTTCGGCCACCTCGCTGATCGGCACGGCCGTCGGCGGGTCACGATCATCTCGCTCTACGGGTTCGGGCTGTGCACGCTCGCGATCGCCCTGCTCCCCGGCTACGGCACTCTCGGGGTGAGCGCGGTCGTCCTGCTGGTGGCCCTCCGGTTCATCGACGGGATCTACCTGGGTGGGCAGTACACGGTGGCCACGCCGCTGGCGTTGGAGCAGAGCCCACGCGACCGGCGGGGCATCAACGGCGCGGTCATCATGACCGGCTTCCCGCTGGCGTACTGCGCCATCGCCCTGTTGACCCTCGGGATCCTGCTGGTCATCCCCGCGTGCGGGCCGGACTCGCCGTACGTCCTGTGGGGCTGGCGGATCCCCTTCGTCATCGGCGCCCTGCTCGCCGTGGGCCGGGCGGTCTGGTACGCGCGCAACGTCGACGAGTCCGATGCGTGGACGCAGGAGAAGGGCAAGCGCCCGGAGCGTTCGCCACTCGCCGAACTGATGAGCGGCCGCAACCTGCGCGGCTTCCTTCAGGTCTTCGTCCTGATGTCCGGTGTATGGCTCGTGTTCAACATGATCGGCGCGGTCCTTCCCGGCGTCCTGCGCTCGGCGGCCGGGCTCACCAGCGTTCAGTCCACTCTGGTCCTCGTCGTCGCCTATGCGGTGCTTGCTGCGGGTTACGTAGGTGCGGGAGCACTCTCGCAGCGCATCGGCCGTAAGCCCTTCCTGCTGACCAGCGGGTTCTCGATCGCGGCGGCGTCCCCTCTGCTGTTCTGGCTGATCGCGAGTGGCCAGATTCGCGGAGTCGGCGCGGTGGGTGTCGTGGTGGTGGTGCTCCTCGTCCTCGTCGTGGTCTCGATCTACGCGGTGGTGAGCACCTACATCATCGAGCGCTTCCACGTCGGCGTCCGGTCCAGCGCCTACGGGCTCGGCTACACCACCGAGGTGATCATCCCGTCATTCTACCAGGCCGGCCTCTCGTCGGTCATGCCCTACGGGTTTGACCCCTGGTGTTCCTGGCGCTCGGCGGCCTTATGGTGGTCGCGGGTGCCGCGCTCGGCCCCGAGACCAAAGACGCCGACCTCGGCGGCCATGCGGCGCCTGGCCCCGACACGGCGGACGCCCTGGGCAACGACGACGGCGCCGTTAGTACTGCAACGGCACTCGACGAGACGCCGAGTGGCTCTCAGTCCTGGGAGCTCGCCGATCACCTGCTCATCGAGCTGGGCTGGGCACTTCGAGCACTCGCCACCGCTACGTCCCACGAGTCGTTGGCCTGCGGAAACGAGCGAGTGCCGTTGCAGTACTAGACCGCGGTCACTCGCGCCACTGATGAAGGAGAGAACCATGGCAATTATCGATCAGGACATGCGGAACGTCGTCGCGCGAGCGTGGCTCGCCTTCGCCGCCACGGTCTGCGAGGACGGGTCCCCAAACCTCTCGCCGAAGGGCTCGTTGCGTGTCTACGACGACGAGCACCTCGTCTTCATGGACATCGGCTCCCCGACCACCGTGGCGAACCTGCGCCGTGACCCTCGGATCGAGATCAACGTCCTCGACGTGTTCAGCCGCCGCGGGTATCGCTTCAAGGGCGAGGCGAGCTTTGCCGGTCCGGGCTCGCCCGAGTACGACTGGCTCAACGCCTGGCTGCTCGACCTCAATGGACCCGGCTATCCGGCGAACGAGGTGGTGCTGGTAAAGGTGGATCGGGTTCGTCCCGTCCTGTCCCCGGCCTATACCTCGGGCAACGCCGAGCAGAGCGCCCTCACCGCCGGATGGGAGGAGCGCTACCGGACGACCCTCGCCGAGGTTCCGCTCGGGCCACCGCCGGCAGCGAAGGCGACGGACCGGTGACGATCCCCAAGAGCATGCGAGCCGCCTTCATCACAGCGACGGGTGGGGCGGAGCGCATTGAGATCGGGAGGCTCCCGGTGGCTCGGCCCGGCCCGACGGACGTCGTGATCGAGGCGGCGGCCAGCACCGTCAACCACGTCGACCTCTTCGTGCGCTCCGGCGCCTACCGGACGCGCACCCCGTTCCCCTTCGTCATCGGACGAGACGTCGTCGGGACGGTGGTCGACGCGGGCGACGCCGTGTCGACCTTCGCCGTCGGTGATCGGGTCTGGTGCAACAGCGCGGGGTACGACGGTCGCCAGGGGACCTACTCCGAGTACGTCACGGTCACCGTCGACCGGGTCTATCCTGTCCCGGACGGGGTGTCGCCCGACGATGTCGCGCCGGTCGTCCACGCCGGGGCGACGGCGGCGATCGGCTTGTTCCGCGAGGCCGCCCTCGGGGCTGGGGAGACAGTGTTCGTGGCGGGCGCCGGCGGAGCGGTCGGCGGAGCGGTCGTCCAGCTCGCGGTCGCCGCGGGTGCCCGGGTGGTGGCGACCGCGGCCCGGGAGGACGAGGACTGGTGCACGGCGCTGGGCGCGGACGCTGTCCTCCCGTACGACGCCGACGACCTCACCGATCGTCTCCTCGCGGCCGCGCCCGGCGGATTCGACGTGTGGTGGGACAACAGCGGGCAGAACGACTTCGCGCTGTCCCTGCCGCTCCTGCGACTCCGCGGGCGAGTCGTCGTGATGTCGGGTCTGCGCGCCACACCCACCATTCCCATCGGACAGCTCTACCTCCGAGACACGAGCCTGCGGGGATTCGCGATCAGCAACGCCTCGGTCCCCGATCTCGCGGACGCGGCGGCGCGGATCAACGCCGCACTCGCAGCCGACTCGCTGCGGAGCCGGATCGGCGCGACGTTCACCCTCGCGGACGCGGCAAAGGCCCACACCGTCATGGAGGAGGGCTCGGTGCGCGGCCGGATCCTCGTCCGGCTGTAAGATCTGCGTCCCCACCCAGCGGAGCAGACAGTCGCATCGAGCAGACCGACACCCGTCCGCGACGCCGGACGATCACCTCAGGAGCAGTGATGGCCCAGTTCTACATCGACGGCTACCGACCGGGGGACCCGTTCGTAGAGACTGCGCACCCCGCAGCCTCTACCCGTCCGTCGACACCGCCCACCTCGACCGACGTGCTGGTCGTCGGCGCTGGGCCCGCGGGTCTCGTGCTGGCGGCCCAGCTGGCCGCGTTCGCCGAGATCGACACGGTTGTCGTCGATCGTAGGGATGGCCCCATCGAGGTCGGCCAGGCTGACGGGGTCGCCTGCCGCACGGTGGAGATGTTCGAGGCGTTCGGCATCGCCGACCGGCTCATTGGCGAAGGCTACCAGGTCAACGAGGTCGCGTTCTGGCGCCCGTCCCCCGACGAACCCGGACGGATCGTCCGTACCGGGCGCATCCCGGACGTCGAGGAGGGGCTGTCCGAGATGCCACACATGGTCGTCAATCAGGCGCGGTTGCTCGCCTACCTGCGGGATTATCTGGCGCGCTCGGCTCGACGGACCGAACCCTACTACGGACTCCACCTGTCCACGGTCGAGGTGGACGACGACCCGGAGCACCCCGTCGTGGCGACCCTCGCCCACGTCGTCGACGGAGTCGAGACGGGCGAGATCTCGACGATCCACGCGCGCTACGTCGTGGGGTGCGACGGCTCGCGCAGCAGCACGCGTTCCGCGCTAGGCCTGAGCCTGGAGGGTGACACGACCGACACCTCGTGGGGGGTGATGGACGTGCTGGTCGACACTAACTTCCCCGACATCAGGCTCAAGTGTGCGGTGCAGTCCGCGGACGAGGGGAGCATCCTCGTCATCCCCCGTGAGGGCGGCCACCTCGTGCGGCTCTACATCGAGCTGGACAACGAGCGGGACCGGGACATGCTGCGCGACCGCACCGTCACCCCGGAAAAGCTGGCGGCCGTGGCCAACCGGATCCTGCACCCGTACGCGGTGACGGTGCACGACGTCGGCTGGTGGTCAGTCTACGAGATCGGGCAGCGGTTGTGTTCCCGCTTCGACAACGTGCCGAAGGCCGAGCCGGAGTCGCTGCCCCGAGTGTTCATCGCGGGGGACGCGTGTCACACCCACAGTGCTAAGGCGGGGCAGGGCATGAACGTGTCGATGGCCGACGCGTGGAACCTCGGCTGGAAGCTGGGTGCGGTTCTCCGCGGGCGTGCGCGACCGGAGCTGCTCCGGACCTACTCGGCGGAACGGCAGGGGGTTGCCCAGCAGCTGATCGACTTCGACCGGGAGTTCGCCACCCTGTTCAGCACGGCGCCCGACGCCGACCCGGAGAAGTTTCAGCGCTACTTCCGCGAGCAGGGCCGCTACACCGCGGGTATGGGGGTCCGCTACGCGCCGTCGATGATCACCGCCGCGACCCCCGCACAGCACCTTGCCACCGGATTCGAGGTCGGCACCCGGTTCCACTCGGCACCCGTGGTTCGTCTAGCCGACGCGAAACCCGTGCACCTCGGGCACATCGCCCGGGCGGACGGGGCATGGCGGCTGTACGTGTTCGCCGACCGCGCGGGCGTGGCGCCGGGCGGAGCCTTCGCCGCGTTCGGGGTCCGGGTGGAGGAGCTCGTGCGGCGGTTCACTCCGCGCGGTGCCGCGCCGGACTCCATGCTCGATGTGCGGGGTGTCCTCCAGCAGCACCACCACGACGTCGAGACCGATGAGCTGCCGCCGTTCCTGCGTCCGCGGAAGGGGCGGTGGGGCCTCCTCGACCACGAGAAGGCGTTCTGCCCCGATCCCGTCCGAGGGGACGTGTTCGACCTTCGCGGCGTCGACCGGGATGCCGGGTGTGCCGTACTCGTGCGCCCGGACCAGTACATCGCGCACGTCGTACCGCTCGACGCCCCGAACGCGCTCGATGACTTCTTCGACAGCGCGCTCCAGGAGGCTGGCGAGGTATTCGGGTAGGCGGAGTCGAGGAGGACACCAGAAAATCGCTCGGCCTGACCGACGACGACGATCTGGGCGTCGAGCGCACCACCCTCGCGTTGTGGCTGGACAACCTGGGCACCCGGACGGCACCCGCACCCGTAGCCCGCGGTCGGCCCGTCCGCCGCGGGAGAGGCCCGGCGCGGCTCCGGTTGCCGATGAGACGTCCGAACAGCGCCTGGCCCGTCTGGAGGCGGAGAACAAGGCGTTGCGGACGGAGAAGACCAAGCTCGAGACCGAACGCGAGATCCTGCGCCAGGCGGCCAAGTATTTCGCCGGCGAGACGAACTGGTGACCCGCTTCCAGTTCGTCGCCGACCACCACGACACGACCTCCAGCCCGCGCCCGGGCTGGACGGTGAAGCGGTTGTGCGCACTACTCGACGTGCGACGTTCCTCCTTCTACGCCTGGCAGAAGGCGGCCCCTGGCCGGGCCGCCCGCGCCGCCGCCGACGCCGCTCTCGCGGCCAGGATCCGGGTCGTGCACGACGGCGACCGCACGTGTGGGCGTCCGCGGATCACCGCCGAGCTCAACGACCAGCCTGGCGCCGAGCGGGTCAACCACAAGCGGGTCGGGCGGGTCATGGGGTATCGGTACCAAAGGGAAAGTTGGCGAGCGGACTGATCATCCGCTGATGTAGGCCAGCGATGGATCACGGAAGAAGCCACGGACAACGTCGGGCAGTGCCCGACCCGCGACGAGCTCGCGGAGTCCGTCATGCCCTGTTGCCGGTGCTGGTGCTGGCTGCGTGCGCGGTGCTGGCCGGTGCCCGCTCGTTCACCGCGATCGCCGAACACGCCCGTGACGTCGGCCCCGGCGTGCTGGTCGAACTCGCCGACCGGCTCGCCATCGACCCGGAACACGCGGCGCTGGTGGTACCACACGAGTCGACGATCCGCCGGCTGCTCCAGCAGCTCGATCCCGCCGCGCTGGAAGCAGCCCGGGGGTCCTGGACCAGCGCGCAGCTGGGTACACGACCGACCGGTGTCGATCGGCCCCGTCGAGAACAGCGACCGGTCTGGGCACTGGACGGCAAGACCGTGCGCGGCGCCCGTACCCCCGACGGACTGAACCGTCCCGGCTTTACTGCCGGTGGTTTGGTGGCCAGTGATCATCTGGCCGATGGTTCTGTGTCAGCGTAGTGGGCTGCCTCGAACTCGGTGGGGCTGATCATGCCCAGACTTGAGTGCAGTCGGCGGTTGTTGTACCACTCGACCCAGCTGGCGGTGGCGTACTCGACGTCGGCGATCGTGCGGTAGGGGCCGTCGTGGAAGACTCGGGTGCGGATGCATTCGGCCTTGTAGAGGCCGTTGATGGTCTCCATCAGGGCGTTGTCGTAGGCGTCGCCGACGCTGCCGACCGAGGGCTGTATGCCCTCGAGGTGCAGGTGCTCGGTGAACCGCAGACTCGTATATTGCGACCCGGCATCGGAATGGCAGATCAGCTGGTCCCGGGCCACGGCTTTGCCCTCGTGGGCACGTCGCCACAGCGCCATCCGTAACGGCACGTCCACCAGCTCGACGTCACGAGTGAGCGCGGCGTGCCAGCCCACGATCTTCTGCGAGAAGCAGTCCACGATGAACGCCACGTAGGTGAACGACTGATACGTGCGCACGTAGGTGAAGTCGGTGACCCACTTGCTGTCGGGTGCTGAGGCGGTGAAGTTGCGGTCGAGCAGATCAGCGGCCCGCTGGGCGGTCGAGTCCGGGATGGTCGTGCGCGGCCGTTTCCCGCGGACCACTCCGGCCAGCCCCACCGAGCGCATCGCCCGGTCGACCGCTCCGAACCCAGCCTCGGGCAGCACCGTTCGACGGATCAGGGCCAGCATCTTGCGACGCCCATAAAGTCCCTCTGGGGCCAGCACCGGTTCGCCGGCGCGGTTGGTGGTGAACGCCGCCGCACGGACGGCGTCTTCGACCAGGGCGTCGGTGACGGTCCGGGCCGCGACCCGGCCGGCGGCGCCGTTCCTGGTGCCGGTCCGAGCGCACCAGGCCCGCAAGGTTCGTGCCGCGATCGTGAGCCCCAGGGTGTTGAGGGCAGCAAGGATCGACTCGACGGCATGACCAGCAGCCCGCATCTGATCGACGAACGCGACGATCAGCGGTTTCGGGGGTCGAGCTCCCCCACGAAGAAAATCGTCGCCGACTTGAGGACCTCGTTGACCTCGCGCAGGCGCTTGTTCTCCGCCCGCAACCGCCGCAGCTCCTCGCGGTCATCGCTGGTCACGCCCGCTACGACGCCGGTGTCGACGTCGTGCTGGGACACCCAGCGACGCACGGACTCACGCGACACCCCGAGTGACTCAGCGACCTGGACATGCACGGCACGCTCGGTCGAGTACGCCGAACGATGCTCGGTCACCAGACGCACAGCCTGGCTCCGAACCGCTGGGTCGATCTTCTTGGGCACGACACCCATCCTCTCAGCCTGCTCACAACGGAGCGGCAGAGAAGCCGGGACGGTTCAGACTCCCACATCTGGTGTCGGTGATCGATCAGGCCAGCGGCGTCGTGCTGGCCCAGACCCAGGTCCCGGCCAAGGCTGCGGAGCTGACTGCCGCCGTGACCGTGCTGTCCGGACTGGACCTGCATGGCGTCGTCGTGACCGCAGATGCCCTGCACACTCAGCGCACGCACGCCGATTACCTGTATGAACGTGGCGGGCACTACGTCATGACGGTCAAGGCCAACCAGCCCGGTCTGCTCGCCCGGCTGCGCCGGATCCCGTGGTCGGCGGTCGGACCGTGCACGCAACAACGCGCTCGTGGACACGGCCGGATCGAGACCCGCACGATCAGCGTGGTCGCCCTGGATCCGTGTCCGGACGGCAGGGGCGAGTTCTTCCCGCACGCCGCTCAGGCGATCAGAGTGATCCGTCGGCGCCGCCCGCTGCGACCCGGCGGGCGCTGGAGGGTGGTCACCGTCTACGCGATCACCAGCCTGGGCGGCGCGGACGCTGATCCGGCGCTGCTCGCCGGCTGGATCCGCGGGCACTGGGGCATCGAGAACCGGCTGCACTGGGTCCGCGATGTCTCCTTCGACGAGGACCGATCAGCAGTGCGTACCGGCGCCGGGCCACAGACCATGGCCGCGCTGCGGAACCTGGCCATCACCGCGCTACGCCTGGACGGGGTCACCAACATCGCCGCCGCACTGCGCCACCACGCCCGCGACGCCTCCCGGGCCCTGCACACCTACAAGATCACGTGACTTTGCCGGGACCCTGGGTTCACGCCTACAACCTGATCTTCTCAAACACGCTCTGAGAACACCTCAGTGACCAGGCGACCCGGCAACCAGCCAGAGACCTACAGGGCAGCGACACACCCCGCTAAGTTACTGAGCCTTTTTCAACCTGCCGTTCCGGCAGCTCAGGGGCCTGGTTGTGTGGGTGCAGACGCCGAGCTGGCGAGCCCCAACCAGCCAGAGAGGGCCTGTCTCGTGATCGGTGTTTCGGCGTCGTTGCTCAGTAGGTCTCGGCTCCCGGCCAGCGGTCACCGAACGTGATGGCGAACGCGTTGATCACGGGCTTCCAACGCATCGTCCACCTCGTGCGGCCCGTCCCGGTCGGGTCCAGGCTGCGAGTCACAAGATACAAGCATTTCATCGCAGCCTGCTCAGTGAGCCTTTCCCAGTAGGTGCTGGTTGATCATGTGGTTCGGTCGTGCTCGACGTGGAGCAGGACGAGCGCGGCGGCGGTGATCGCGCCGATCCGCCAGGGGCAGAAGCTGACCCGGCGTAGCGCCTTGAAGGTGGTCTTGAGCAGGGAGTTCCCGCGTTCGGCCACAGCCCTGACGGCGGAGTGCAGCGTGTTGACGGTGCGTTTGTCCACCGACAGTCCGCCGCCGGTGGGGGTCTTGAACGGGCAGGTCAGGCGGGTGTTCTCACCGTCGTAGCCGAGGTCGGCGAGCACGACGTGGGTGTCGTCGGTCCAGTCCTCGATCGCGTCGAGCAGGCCGGGGTGACCGCGGGCGCAGGTGGTGTCGTGCTCGCGGCCCGGGCGCACCGGGGAGGTCCACAACGGCCACCCGTCAGGCGCGGTGAGGACCTGAACGTTCCCGCCGTGGACGTGGTGCTTACCCGACCACCACAGATCCACTCCCGGGGTCGGTCCGGGAGTGCGGGAGCGGTCAGTGTGGATCACGGTGCCGTCGAGGTGAACGTGGGTGTGCCCGGCGGTGCGGGCCGCGAGCAGCGCGCCGGGCAGTCCAGGCGCGGCGGCGGCCAGGACGTCGATGCCTTCGTGCAGGTAGCGGTAGGTACTCGACAGGCTCAGTTGGTTGTCGGTGGCGAGCTGGGCGACCCGGGTCGCGTCGAGGAACCAGCGCAGCACCAGCACCGCGTGGCGGTCACAGTCCAGCGCCCGACGCCCGCTGCGAGTCCCGCGCCGGAGGCGTTCCTCGGCCAACAGCCGCGACAACATGGACGCGGTGGGCTCCCCGATCGGGAGCACGGCGGTGTAGGTGACAGGATCGGGCACGCGGGACCTCGGTGGTGAGTCGATCTTTGAGCGGACCGACCTCTTCTACCGGGGTCCCGCACCCTCGTTGAGCACCTCCACGCCCCCGGCGTGTCGCCGCCAGCCGCTCCCCACTACCCTGGGGCTTTCATCGCGGTTCGCCGAGTAGGGCGTGTCAGTGGGCTGGAGGGTGCCACTGACCAGCGAAGATGGGGATTGCTGAAGTCCTTATCGTCGCGCAGGCAGGAGCACCCTCCAGGTGAAGAAGGCTATCGGGTTCTACCCGTGCCCGGACATCGACACGGCTGCGACGACGGTGGTGTCTCACGCCGGGACGCGGCTGCTGACCGAGACCATCGCCAAGGTCGGCCTGGACCGAGCCCTGTCGGTTGGGCTGGAGCCGTGGCGGCCGCGGCTGGCGGTGCACGACCCGGCGAAGGTTCTGCTCGACCTCGCGCTCACCCTCGCCGCGGGCGGGGACTGCCTGTCCGACATCGCCCTGCTGCGTGCCGAGCCCACCCTGTTCGGTCTGGTGGCGTCGGACCCGACGGTCTCACGCACGGTCGACCGCCTCGCCGCCGACGGTGCCGCGGCGTTGGCCGCGATCGACACCGCCCGCGCCGCAGCACGGGCGAAGGCGTGGGCACTGGCCGGGCCCGCAGCCCCCGACCACCAGACGAACGCAGCGAAACCGCTGGTCATCGACGTGGACGCCACCCTGGTCACCGCCCACTCCGACAAGCAGGGCGCCGCACCGACGTTCAAGAAGGGCTTCGGCCACCATCCGTTGTGGGCGTTCTGCGACCACGGCGCGGCCGGAACCGGAGAGCCTCTCGCGGCGCTGCTGCGGCCGGGCAATGCGGGGTCGAACACCGCCGCCGATCACGTCACCGTCATCCGCGCCGCCCTGCGCCAGCTCCCCGACCACAAACCCGGCAACCGTCCCGGGCGGAAGGTACTGATCCGCATCGACGGTGCCGGCGCCTCCCACGAGCTCCTCGACTGGCTGACCGGGCAGCGCCTGTCCTACTCGGTCGGGTTCAGCCTCACCCAGGAACTGGTCGACCAGCTCGCCGCTCTCCCGGCTGCGGACTGGCAGACCGCGCTCGACGCCGACCGTGAGCCCCGCCCGGGCGCGTGGGTCATCGAGGCCACCGGCTTGATGAACCTGGGGACCTGGCCGGACGGGATGCGGGTGATCGTGCGCCGCGAACGCCCACACCCGGGCGCGCAGCTGCGGTTCATCGACCGGGACGGGTTGCGCTACACCGCGTTCGCCACCAACACCCGCCCCGGCGGCCCCGGCCGCCAACTCGCCGACCTCGAGCTGCGACACCGCCGCCGCGCCCGCGCCGAGGACCGCATCCGCGCGGCGAAGGACACCGGGCTCACGAACCTGCCACTGCACGAGCTCGACCAGAACCGGATCTGGCAGGCCGTGGTCGCGCTCGCCTGCGAGGTCACCGCCTGGGCGCAGATGCTCGCCTACACCGGGCACCCGGCACGCCGTTGGGAGCCGAAACGACTCCGGCTGCGGCTGTTCTCGATGCCCGCCCAGCGAGCCCGTCACGCCCGCCGAACCGTGCTGCACCTGCCTGCGCACGCACCCTGGGCCGAACTGCTCTGCGACGGCCTCGCCCGGCTGCGCACGCTCGCTGTTCCCGGCTGAGCACGAACCCTCCGTCGCGACGACCCAGGAAACCGACCGGACCCGTGGACCCGGCGCCCCGAGCGACCTCGGCCGAACTGTCACACCCAACGGGCACAATCAGGCCCCGCCACACCGGCCAGCACCGGTGTCGATCAAGCCAGGACTGCCCGACGAAAGATCCGGGCTACTGGGAAAGGCTCAGTGGGGAAATGACCACGCGCCCGCACCGCGCGCCGGTAGCGGTGCGTGGCCGCGACCGTGACGGAATCGGCGCAGGTAACGCTGGACCGCCAGCTCGCCACCCGGGTAGCCGAGCGCGACGATTTCTCGGAACAGGGCCGTGGCGTTGCGCTCGCCCTCGTTCCAGCGCCGGTGTAGATGTTCGACGTAGTCGTCGATCAGGTGTGCGCGCTGCTCGGTCTTCGCGGTCAGCTCGTGCGCCGAGGCGGCGTCGGTGAACTTGCGGACCGTGGCCGGGTGCAGGCCGAGCCTGCGCCCGATCGCCGCCTTCGACATACCTTGAGCCCGTAACTGCTGGACGGCCTGGTAATTCTCCCGAAGCCGGGTCACGATCCGCTTCTCCGGGGCCACCCGCACGACCCGCGGCTCGGTGGCCGGGGCCTGTTCGGGGATGGGGTTCGCCGCGGCCAGGTGGGAGCGTCGGGCGAGGACGGCCTTCTCCACCGCCTCGCCCAAGTTCCGCCACAGATGCCACCGGTCCGCGACCTGGACCGCCTGCGGGGCGCCCTGCCGGGCGGCGTCGGCATAACCGCTGGCTCGGTCCCGACAGATCACCTCGACGCCTGGCCGGGTGCGCAGCCACGCCGCGAGTCTCCCGGTCTCCCGGTCTGCCAGCAGGTCGACCGGGGCGCCGGTGAGCACGTCGATCAGCACCGTCCCGTAGATCCGGCCGCGGCGCAACGCGAAGTCGTCGACTCCCAACACCGTCGGCGTGTCGAGTTCGGGAGCGGGCAAGTCGTGCAGCAGTCGCAGCAGTCGGTGCCGGCTGGTGGGCATGCCCAACCGTCTCGCCAGTCGGGCTCCCGCTCGACCGGCCAGCATCAGCCCGATCTCCAGCAGCATCTCCCGCAACAGCGAGGTGATCCGCGCTCGTGGCGCGGCCAGCCCGTCCGGCTGCTCGGCGAACGTCCGCGCCGCGCACTTTCCGTTCGCGCAGAAGAACCGCCGGACCGCAACCGCACTTGTACCGCCCGACCGGCGATCGGGGCGTCGGCCAGCCGCCGCTCGTAACGCGAATGCACCCGACGTGACCGCTGCCCACAGCGCGGACAGGCCGACTCCCCGGCGGTCAGCCGAGCAAACACCACCACCCCGGCGCCGATGTCCTCGACCGCCTGGAGCTCCACCGCGCCCAGATGCGGCAGCAGCCGCGCAAGATCACATTCAAGTGATCTTGCTCCATCGCGAGCCAGAGGCCGGGAGCCACGCCGAACCATCGATCACGCGGAGTGCGCCAGAGCCACTTTGCGTGATCGGCGGTGTCCTGGTCAGTTCGCGTGGAGGACACGGGTGCGGAGGAGGTCGAAGTTGGCGCGTCCGAACATCTGCCGCTTCAGCATTTTGATCTTGTTGACGGTGCCCTCGACCCGGCCGGAGCTGTGCTCGAGGGTCAGACCGGCGCGGACGGCGTCGTAGTCACGGCGCAGCCCGGTGGTGAACCGGTGTAGCTCGGGCAGGTCGGTGGTCTCGACCGCGGCCAGCCAGTCGTCGCCGGGGCCTTCGAGGCCTGGCCGTAGGCGGTCTCCTCGGCCGAGAGCGGCCCGCCGTCGAGGTCGGTGACGGGTACCAGCCCGCCCGCCGCGACCGCGGCGGTGAGTTCGCGGGGCTGGCAATCGGACACGGTCAGTGACGGTAGCGGGCCGGTCCGGCTCCACCTGGGACCCGCGCCGTGGCGACGCCGTACCGGCGTCGTCACGGAGGCGGGCGCCTCAGTAAGCCCGGATCCACCGAGGCGATGAGCTGACTGCGGCGCGCCTCAAAGATCAAATGCCTCCTGAGCAGGGACGATGTGTCGTGCGACGGACACGATCAGCCCGACCGAGGAGGCATCTGACGGGTGCGAGCATCTCATGACTTGACGCGGGTGTCGGTGAGCTACGACGAACCCAATCTCGTGTCGGCGGCCGGGCTGCTCCCGGCAGCGGCGTTAGCGCAGAAGCTCGGCGTCGCCGAGCTGGTCGGGGATCGGGTGCGGCTGGCCTGCCATGGCGCGAACGGCGGGACGAAGGCGCTGTCGGTGGTCGGGTCGATCCTGGCTGGTGGAGACTCCATCGACGACGTCGCCGTACTGCGGGCCGGGGCGATGCCGGCGCTGTTCGACCAGGTCCGGGCGCCCTCGACGATCGGCACCTGGTTACGGGCATTCAAGTGGTCGAACGTACGTGAGCTCGACGCGGTCACCCGCGGGCTGCTGGCGCGGACCTGGGCGGCCGGGGCCGGTCCCACCGACCCGGCAGGGCCGGTGACGGTGGACATCGATTCGACGATCTGCGAGGTCCACGGCCGCGACAAGCAGGGCGCGGATTACGGCTACACGAAAGTCCGCGGCTATCACCCGCAGCTCGCGACGTGCGCCGAGACCGGGCAGGTGATCTTCTCCCGGCTGCGCGGCGGAGCGGCCGGCGCAGCCCGGGGCGCGAAGTCGTTTCTGACCGAGACCGTGTCCCGTTTGCGTGACGCCGGCGCCACCGGGCCGCTCACGGTGCGGGCGGACTCGGCGTTCTACTCCCGCGCGATGATCTCCACCGCGCGCAAGTTCGACGTCCGCTTCTCGGTCACCGCCCGCCAGGACCGCAAGATCCGGGCCGCGATCGAGGCCATCCCCGAGCACGCGTGGCAGCCCATTCCGTACTGGCTGTCCACCCCGGAAGTCTCCGGCGCCGATATCGCCGAGACCCGCTACACCTGCTTCGCCAGCACCAAGGACGCGGTCGAGGTGCGATTGGTCGTGCGACGGGTCCGTCCCACGCCGGGATCCCAACTGGCCCTGTTCACCAACTGGGACTACCACGCCATGGTCACCGACCGGCCGGGCGAACTCGTCGAGATCGAGGCCAACCACCGCCGCCACGCCGTGGTCGAGCAGTCCATCGCCGAACTCAAGTCCGCCGGGCTGGCCCACCTGCCCTCCGGACGGTTCATGGCCAACGCCGCCTGGCTCGCGCTCGCGGTCATCGCCCACAACCTCGCCCGCGCCGTCGGCTCCCTGGCCGGGAGGCCCCGCACGACGATGGCGACCCTGCGCCGGCAGCTGTTCACCACCCCGGGTCGGCTAGTGCACACCGCCCGCCACCTGCACCTACGGCTACCGAGCCGCTGGCCCTGGGCCGATCAATTCCGGACCGCTCTGGCCGCCGTCACCGCGCTACCCGCGCCAGGCTGACCAGCACTTCCCTGTCCTCTACCAGGAACCTCGGAGCAGCCGACCAGACCGGCAAGATCAGCACGCTAATTTCTGAAACGTCATCGCCAACCACTCTCCGACAACCAGCAGATGATCACCGAGCAGCTGCCTCGGTGGATTCGGGGTAAGGGCTCGAACTGCGCTGGCCGATGACCCGGGCCGGTCGAGGTAGGTCTCGACGACGTCGGCGCCGGGCTCGGCGCGCAGCCAGGCCAGCACCGCGGAGGCATCCAGCGCTGCGGGGCCGGCGCCGGGGAGTCCGCCCCGCCGGGGTCTACTCGGCTCCGGCGCGCAGCGCCTCCGCGATCTTCTCGATGTCGGCGAGCTGCCCGGTGGCCACGGCGAGCACCAAGCCCACAGCGTCGTCGTTGTAGATCGTGAGCCGCTCGTTGTTGAGCCGCAGGAAGGCGTAGGTCGCCGCGAGCGCGGTCCGCTTGTTGCCGTCCACGAACGCGTGGTTGGTGGCGAGGGACTGGAGTAGTGCGGCGGCCTTCGTCCAGACGTCGGGGTAGGCGTCCTGCCCGAACGCGGACGCCTGCGGCCGGTACAGGGCGGACTCGACGAGGCCCCAGTCCCGGACGTGGAGCTGCCCGTGCTCGACGGCGAGGCGGCCGTAGTAGAGGAGCTGCTCCGTCGTCAGGTAGCGGGTCACAGGTCAGCGAGGCGCCGGAACGCCGGGCCGTACTCGCGGAGCATGTCCGCGGCGATGGCCTGGTCATCCTCGGACACGCCGATGGGCCCGCCGTCCTGGTCGGCGGCGATGTCCTCGCTGTCCTGCCGGGGCTGAGGGAAGAATCCCTGGCGCTCGCTGGCCGCAGCTGTCTCGTCGCGGGGGGTGCGGTCGGTCCGGGCCATGCGGAAAGAGTACAGCTGCACGACGGCGCCCCCCCAGCCCGGTTTGTTGGGTGAGGGCCGTGCCGTTGCTGCTCAGGCGCCGTGGCGGCGGCCGCCGAGACCTCAGTCGTTCAGATCCCGGACGACGATCCGGCGGAGCAGCAGGAGCCGCAGCGCGCCCACCACCACGATGATCAGCGCGAGAGTGGTGCCGCCGTTGACGGCCGCCGCCGTCCAGGCGTGGTCGAAGCGGTCGTAGCCGCCGAACAGGCGTATCCCCAGCAGCGCCCCAGGCCAGGACTGTGTAGTAGATCCAGCCCTTCAGCTCGCGCAGGAGGGTGACGATGTCCAGGGCCCGGTGGATCCCGATCCGGACGGTCTCCGGCCGGTCGTGGCGCGGTGCGCTGGCCACGGTCAGGACTCGCAGTCGGCGATGTCGTGGGTGGAGAGCAGGTCGGCGCCGTCGAGGTCGAGCGTCCAGAACCGCTCGTGCGGGGCACCCCACTGCGCGGCCGAGGCACAGCACCAGCAGCGCTGGACCGTGAACAGCTCGCCCGCGGTGAGCCGGTGCCGGCGGGCGAAGACCTGGTCCACTGCGGCGTGCGGATCGGGTGGGAGCGGCGGCCGGGGACCGGCGGTGCCGGGCCGGTCCGGCAGGGCAGTGCGCAGCGAGCAGGTGACGGTGTCGTGGCGGGCGAAGAAGCCGGGGTCGTCGTCCCAGAACCGGTCGGGGGCGACGGCCGGCATCCGGACCGCGCTGGCGCAGATCCAGACATCAGCCAGGGTCCGCAGGACGTCGGCGGGCAACAGGTGGCGGTGCACCCACAGCTCGCTCAGGTCGGCGGGAAGCGTCGCCGGGGGCGCGGGGTAGACGGTCGATCCGTGCGGTGTGGACATGTCCGTGCTCCCTTGCCTCGTTGAGCGAACGGGTGCGGTGCCGGTGCCCGGGGTCTACCGGATGGGTACGACAGTCACGCCGACGTCGAGGGCGGTCCAGGCGGTGTCGGCGGTGATCGCCGGGCCGTCGAGGCGGGTGGCCAGGGCCAGGCAGCACCGATCGCCCAGGGACAGCCCGGCCGCGCGGGTGACCGGCCACAGGGTCGCCGCGGTGACCGCGTCGGCGGCGGTGACCGGTTCGGTCCGGATCCCCAGGGTGCGCAGCTGGCGCAGGGTGCGGTCGGCGTCGACGCCGCGCTGGGCCAGCTTCTGGTAGACCTCCGAGAGGTTCACCGCCGAGAGCACCGCCGCGTCGAGGTAGGTCTCGACGACCTCGGCGCCGGGCTCGGCGCGCAGCCAGGCCAGCACCGCGGAGGCATCCAGGACCGCAGGGCCAGAGACCGAGCCAGGGATCGAGCCGGGGCCGGGTCGGGGGCAGCGGAGCCCGCTTCGTCGCCTGCGCTCACCGGGCGTCCTCGGCGGCCGCCTCGGCGCGGCGCTCGGCGAGCAGCTCGTCGGTGACCGAGACCGCCGGGTCGCCCTGCCAGGCCTCGGCGATCTCCCGGCGCATCCGCGCGACCAGCTGGGCACGGGACTCCATCACCACCCGCCCGTCCTCGACCGACAGCAGCAACGCCGACCCGGCGGCCAGGCCCAGATCACGACGCACCTGCGCGGGGATCAGGATCCGGCCGTCCCGATTGACGACGACCTCGGCATGTCCCGCATCGTCCACCTGCTCCGACATGCGACCGAGTCTAGCGCAGATGTGTCCACTATCTGTCAGGACACTCCACACGACGACAGGAGAGCCGGTGCACCCGCATCGCAGTTCTACGCAACATAACGTTGCTTCTGTCGCGTAGCACGGCAAGCCCGGCGAGCCTATCGTATCGTTTCGTTGCAACGAAACAATATACAGAACGGTTGACGCAACGATACGAAACGGCTAGAGTCGCGATCGTGGACGAGCAGCCCTTCCCTGATAGCCCGGCCGGCGACGAGACGCCGGCGGCCGCGCCGGCTGCTGCGTTGCCGCCGCTGCACAGTCCCGTCGCCGACGGTGAGGACGGTGACGAGGCCGGCGCCGGTGACGTGGCGGCCGCGGATGCCACCGGCCCGGCCGAGGCGGCGTGGCGGGCGCGGCGCGGCCAGCCGGAGGTTGAGCCGTGCCAGTTCCCCGGGGGCTGCGCGAACACGATGGAGTACGCCGGGTCGGGGCGGCGGCCGAAGTACTGCTACCAGGTCGTGGGCGGGGTGATGCACGACCGGGTCAACGCCAAGCGGATCGCCGACGGCGGGGCGCCGGCACGGCGCCGCGGTGAGCCCGACGACACCCTGGCGCGGCCGATCGCCCGGGCCGGGCAGACCGTCACCGAGCAGGTCGCCACGCTGATCGCCCGCCTCGATGAGGGCGGTGGGGAGCTGCGTGATGCCCTGGGCACCCTGGCCGACCCCGAGGCCGTCGCCGCGGAGATCGCTGCCGCCCGCCGCGCTGCACGCGCGGAGGTCGACGCGGCCCAGGCCGCGACCGACGAGGCCCGTGCCCAGGCCCGGGCCGGGCGCGACGCCGCCGACGCCGCCCGCCGCTCGGCCGCCGCGTCCGATGCCGAGGCCGCCGACGCCGTCGAGACCGCCCACGCCGCGGAACAGGCGCGCGAGACGGCTGTGGCCGAGCGCGACCACGCCCGCGATCAGCTCGCCCAGACCCAGGCTGCGCTGCAACAGCAGGTCGTCGAGCTGACCGCCGAACGCGACGCGGCCCGGGCCGACACCGACCGGGTCACCACCGAGCTGAGCGCGCAGCTCGACACGCTGCGCGTCGAGCTGACCTCGGCGATCACCGAACGCGACACCGCGGCCGCCGCCCGCGACACGGCGGCTGCCGAGGTGGAACGGGTCGGTGTCGAGCTGGCCGCTCTGACCCGTGACCACACCCGTCTCGACAGCGAGCTCACCGAGGCCCGGCGCCGGGTTGAGCAGCTGGGCGCCGAACGTGACACCGCCGTCGCGGACCTGGCCGCGACCCGCCAGGACCGCGACCGCGTCGAGACCGAACGCACTCGTCTGGCCGATGAGCTGCACGACGTCCGCGAGCAGGCCGCCGAGCACCGGGCGGCTCGGGCCGGTGCTGAGAGCACTCTCGCCGCGGTGCGTGAACAGCTCGTCCGCGACGTCGATCGCGAGCGCGCCTACGGCGAGCAGCGCCTCGCCGACGCCGACACCCGCCACACCGCTCAGCTCGCCGAGCTACGCACCGACCTCGCTCGGGCCCGGGGCCAAGTACCCGGCCGCACCCGCCGGCAGGACCGCGATCTCGACCCGGACGACAACACCAGCACCGGCGACCGCGCCGCTGACGACCCGCCCGCCACCAAGCCGTCCGAGCAGGCTGCCGCGCCGCGTGGGGCCCGGGCCCGCCGGCCCCGCGCCGCTCAGCGCCGTCCCGGACCCACCGCCACCCAAGCGCCCGCACCGACCGAGCAGCCCGGCGACACCGACGCCCAGGAGTGACGCTCCATGAACCCCGCACCCCACGCCGGTCCCGGACCCGCGGGCCGCCCGCAGCGCTCGGCCCGGCCGGTGAACACCGCCCCCTCCCCCACCGTCACCACCCCTGCCGGCACCACGCCTGCCGGTACCGCCGCGGGTGCGCAGACCCTGCGCTGCAGGCGGTGCGGGCAGCCCCCGGCCGATCCGCACCAGCAGATCCTGATGAGCGCGCTGTGGCTCGTCGACGGCCCGCAGGGCCCCACCCAGGTCCGCTACTGCCGCGCCTGCCCACCCACCGGGCCGATCACCGACCTGACCTGCCTGATCTGCGGTGACGGCCCCCTGCTCGTCGGGGACCTCGCCGCCGCACCAGACGACACCCTGCCCGCACCCACCCGGGCCTGGCTCACCACCGCAGGCTGGCGCCTGGACGGGCCCCTCTGCCCCACCTGCCACCCCGCCCAGCGGACCCCGCGATAATCCGCCCCGGGCGGCCCGCGCGCCTCGGCCGCGCCGGTTCCGACACCCACACCCACACCCCCGCACCCGCGGAGTCTGAAGGCCCGCCCGGCACGACCCGGCCGACGCTGTCGGTATGCGCCGAGGTGGAGGGTGGGAAAATGTGATCATGGGTCAGACGCGACACCGGTCGAACAAGCTGCAACGCCTGGTCGACGACTTCGCCCAAACCTGCCGGCACCGCGGTATCGAGGTCTCCCTGCCGGTGATCGAGCACGGTCTGCGCGACCGCATCGATACGGTCGCCCACCACATGGGCGTCACCTCCGCCACCGCGCTGCGCCGCTACTTCGACGACTCCTGGGGCCGCGAGATGGCCGAACAGTTCTGTGTCGACGTCGAGGCCGGCCACGCCCGGCTCGCCGACGCCGCTGACGTTGCCGACGCGGTACTGCCGGTGGCATTCCTGGGCCGGCTGGTCGCCGCGCTCGGCCAAGCCCAGCTATTCGCCGCGGTGAACACCGACCCGCACACCACCGGACCCCACCCGGCCGACGGCGCCCCCGCAGACTCCCCCGCGCTGCAGCTGCTGCCCGTACTCGACACCCTGCGTCCCACCGTCGGCCGGTTCGAGCCCTGGACCGCCGCCGAAGCGAACACCGGTCTCGGCCTGGCCCTGCGCACCGCCGGCCGCGCCGGCCTCGAACCCGACGAGGCCCAGGTCCCCGGCCGGGTCCTGGCCCAGACCCGCGAGGTCCTCGAGGACTTCACCCGACGCCTGCAACCCGGACCGGGGCAGTGGCGAGCATGCCGATGCGACGGGCCCTGCGCCGAACAGGACACCCCCACCCAGGTCCGTGACGCCGTCCGCAGCGACCTCGACCTGCTCCACCTCGCACTCGACCACCACACCATCGGCCAGACACCGGCCGGGCACAACGACCACCACGACAGCGACGGCGACGGCGGGGCTCGGGTGCTGCGCTTCATGCGCTCACCGACGACCGAGCAGGGACTGAGCCTTTTTCAACCTGACCAGCGAGCTTCTGCGTCAGGAGATCGCGAAGGTTGCAGCGCAACTGCTCTGACCACAGCTGCACAGGTCACCGGCTCGCCAGCTCGGCGTCTGCACCCACACAACCAGGCCCCTGAGCTGCCGGAACGGCAGGTTGAAAAAGGCTCATGGCCCCAGACACGCGTTCCTGACGCTGGTGTGGGCCATACACCCCCGAGACAGCTCCACCCGTGTGTTCACCGGGGGACGGTTTAGAACGTGCTCCGGGCCTGTCTCGTGATCGGTGTTTCGGCGTCGTTGCTCAGTAGGTCTCGGCTCCCGGCCAGCGGTCACCGAACGTGATGGCGAACGCGTTGATCACGGGCTTCCAACGCATCGTCCACCTCGTGCGGCCCGTCCCGGTCGGGTCCAGGCTGCGAGTCACAAGATACAAGCATTTCATCGCAGCCTGCTCAGTGGGGAAATGACCACGCGCCCGCACCGCGCGCCGGTAGCGGGCGTTAAGCGATTCGATCGCATTCGTAGAGCAGATCACCCTTCGAATCTCGACGTCGTAGTCCAAGAACGGCACGAACTCTTCCCACGCGTTGCGCCATAGCCGGATCATCGCCGCGTACTTACGGCCCCATTTCTCGTCGAGCTCATCCATAGCGATAAGTGCTGCATTCGGGTTGGGCGCGGCATAGATTGGTTTGATGTCGCGCTTCACCGCGTCCCAGTCCTGTCGACCCACCAGCCGGAAAGTGTTTCGGATCAGGTGCACGACGCAGGTTTGGACAATGGTTTGCGGCCACACGTTGGCCACGACCTCCGGGAGTCCTTTGAGGCCGTCGCAGACCAGGAACAGCACGTCACGCACGCCGCGGTTCTTCAGGTCGACCAGCACGCTCATCCAGAACTTCGCGCCCTCACTGCCGACGCCCATCCACAGCCCCAGCACGTCCTTGCAGCCGTCCACGGTGACGCCGATGGCTGCGTAGACCGGCCGGTTGGCGACCTGCCCGTCCCGGACCTTGACGTGGACAGCGTCGATGAACACCGCGGCGTACACCGAATCCAACGGCCGACCAACCCAGTCATTCATCTCGGCGACGACCTTGTCGGTGATCCGCGAGACCGTCTCCTTCGATACTGACGCCCCATAGATGTCAGCGAAATGTGCGGAAACCTCCCCGGTCGTCATCCCTTTCGCATACAGCGACAGTACGACCTCGTCGACATCTGTGAGGCGCCGCTGACGCTTCTTCACGATCTGCGGCTCGAAAGTGCTGGCCCTGTCTCTCGGAACGTCGATCTCCACGTCACCCGCGGCATCCGAGAGAACCGTCTTCGAGCGGGACCCGTTCCGCACGTTGGTGGATTCCCGGCCGGGGTCGGCCCGGTTCTTGTCGTGCCCGAGGTGCTCGGTCATCTCCTCGTTCAGCGCCGTTTCCAGAACATTCTTGGTAAAGAGCTTCAACAGGCCGTCCGGGCCGGTCAACGCCAGCCCGCGCGCCTTCGCCTCGGCCACCATCGCCGCCGCAGCGGCCCGCTCCGCCGACGCCTGCCGAGCAGGCTTCGGGTCACCCTCGCTTGGATCCACAAGGTCCGATGTCATCACTGTCCGTGCCCATCTCGCCGGACCTCAGCCCGGCGTGTCGGGCCGAAAACACCGATCTTGAAACAGTCCCCGTGCTCCCCCGGAGGAGCGCTAGATGTGATGTCCAGGCAGGTTGGTCAGGCGACTGATCGGCGGTAGGCCGTTGGTTGCGCTGTGGGGCCGGTGGTGATTGTAGAAGTGCAGCCAGCCGGGGAGCGCGTCTCGCCGAGCCGTTTCGCAGGGGTGGAAGCGGGCGTATGCCCACCCGTCGGCGAGGGTGCGGTGGAAACGTTCGATCTTGCCGTTGGTCTGAGGCCGGTAGGGCCGGGTTCGCTTGTGGGTGATGCCCAGTTCGCTGCAGGTGTCACGCCAGGCGTGTGAGAGTGTGTTTGAGAAGGATCGGTGTGTCTGCGCCGCGCGAGCTGGGATCCGGTCCCCATCGTGGATGGGTGGCTCGGCGTCAGCGGCGGTACCTCTCGGACACCAGCGACGCCCAGTCTCCAGCACGTTCTTGGTGAACAGCTTCAACAGCCCGCCCGGGCCGGTCAGCTCCAACCCGCGCGCCCGCGCGTCGGCCACCATCGCCGCCGCGGCGGCCTGCTCCGGGGAAAGCTGACGCCCTGAACCCGTCTCATCCTTGGCTGAACCCACAAGGTCCGATGTCATCACTGTCCGTGCCCATCTCGCCGGACCTCAGCCCGGCGTGTCGGGCCGAAAACACCGATCTTGAAACAGTCCCCACGAGTGCGATCGGCGTCTCCGGTCGGTACATCAGGTGGGCGACTGCGCGTCGTCGCACGGGAGATCCGCGCCGCGGCCGGTGAGGAAGGTGGACAGCAATGCGGTGACCTGCTGTGGGGCCTCGACATTGGCCAGGTGCGCAGCCCCGTCCACGACGGCGTAGCGGCCGTCCGGCACCCCGTTGGCGATCAGCTTCAGCATCTCGGGGGTGCGGCCGAGTCGGCGCGGGCGGCGATGGCCAGTACGGGGACGGTGATGTCGGGAAGCCTGCGCCGCACGTCGAAGGCTCCGATCGCCTCGCAGCACCCGGCGTAGCCCTCCGGGTCGGTCGCGCCGAGCATGCGCAGCAGGCATACCGCCTCCTCGTTGTGTGTGTCCACGAACTCGTGGGTGAGCCAGACGCCGGGTCGGCTGGTGACCATCGAGGAGGTGCCTCGGGCACGCACCGTCTGGGCGTGGGAGGAGGGCCAGCTCGACGGCTCGGCGAACCGGGCGGCCGAGGCGAGCACCGTCAGGGTCGTCAGACGCCCGGGGGAAGGCGAGGGCGATCTGCTGGCCGATGGCGCCGCCGATGGAGACACCCACGTAGTGGACGCGGCCGATGGCGAGCCGGTCGAGCAGGGCCACGACGTCGCGCGCGAGACCGGCCATCGTGTACGGCCCGGCGGGTGCCGGGCTCGCGCCGTGTCCGGGCAGGTCGTAACGCACGATGCGGAACTCGTCGCCCAGGGCGTCGACCTGGACGTCGAACAGGTGCAGGTCGGTGCCCAGCGACGGTCCGAGCACGAGGACGGAGGCGCCCTCGCGACCGTCGGCCGGTGCGCGAGGGTGATCGGGGGGTGGACGAACTCGACCTCCGGTTCGGGTGCGCCCGTCCAGTAGGTCCCGGCGGCGTCGACGACGCTGAACAAGCCCTTCTCCCACCCGTCGGCGAGCGGGGCGAAGTAGTCGAACGAGACGCGTTTGCGCCGGTAGCGCCATTCACCGTCGACGTGCACGAGGCGGTCGTCGTAGCGGCCGGCGGCCACGTGTGGGACCCCGTCGCGGACACAGGGCTGCCACAGCAGCGAGTGGACGCGCGCCGTCGCGGGCTCCCCCACCGACGGCGTGGTCGTCCAGCTCGACCTCCAGGTTGGACACGTGGTGCCAGAACGAGGTGAGCCCGTCGCGGGCCAGACCGACGAAGAAGCGGCGCAGACCGACCGGGCCTCGCGCGTGGCGGAGGCCGACGAACTCGCCGTCGTCGGTGAACAGCGAGACCAGGGTGTCTCAGTCGCCGTTGTCGAGGGCCCGGCAGTAGCGCGCGTCGAGGGCCCGGATCTCCTCGATGACCTCCAGCCGGGCGAGACGCTGCTCCGCGGTGGTCATCGGAGCGTGCCGTTCCCGGCGAAGACGACCGAGACCGGGCCGTCCGGTGCCGGCCGGTCCCCCACGGCCGCGACGATCCGCACCCGCCCGCCGGGCAGCACCTCGACGTCGCCCGCACAGCCGTCCACGAGACCGCAGTAGCGGCCGGGCGGTGGGAGCGCCGTCCCGGGATCAGGACGGACGACGTCACCGCGGCGCGCGCCGTCGACCCGGTGCGGGCGGCCGAGGGCCCGCGCCGCGGCGTCGAGCCGGCCCGATCGGATGCACCGCCGGGCGTGGGTGGACGAGCAGGGAGCGTCGACCGCCTGCAGCAGCGGCACCACGTGGGTGGTGAAGCCGAGACCCGTCCCCAGAGTCGCCAGCGTGGTGACGTCGCCGGCGGCGCGGACGCCGAAGGTGAAGTTCGCACCGACGACGACCGCCGCGGCCTCCAGCCCGCGGGCGAGGACGTCGCGGGCGAACTCATGCGGGGTCCGGGCGGCCAGCCCGGTGGTGAAGCGGAGTACGCAGACCGCGTCGACGCCGGCGGCGGCCGCCAGCTCCGCGCGGCGGTCCACGGTGGTCAGGACGGCGGTGTCGCGGTCGATCCCGAGCACGCGGGCCGGATGCGGGTCGAAGGTGAGCAGCACGACCGGTAGCCCCCGTTCCCGCCCGACGGCTCGGGCGTGGTCGATGAGGCGTCGGTGGCCACGGTGGACGCCGTCGAAGACCCCGACGGTCACCACGCAGGGGCCGAAGCGGTCAGGGACGGCGTCGACGCCCCACCACAGCGGGACGACGGGCCGACTCGGGGTGCGATCGGGTGCCTGGGCGGTGGTCATGACCGGGACCTCCACGTCACGGTTACGCCGACGGGTGGGCGGACCCCGTGCGGGGCCGCCCACCCGTACGGACTACTCGGGTTCGAGGACGAAGTCGTGGTCCGAGCGGACCTCGGCGCCGTTCCCGGTGGGCTGCGGGTCGAGGACGAGCTCCGGCTTGGTCGCCGAGGCGACGTCGGAGTCCAGGTACCGGTCACCGGTGAAGAACAGCTGGGTGGTGACCGTGCGGTGCCCGGGGGCCGAGACCAGCAGGTGTAGGTGCGCCGGTCGCCACGGACTCCATCCCGCCGACTCGGTGAGCTTCCCGGTGGGGCCGTCCAGCGGGATCGTGTACGGGGCGGGCTTGCGGGTGTGGATCTCGAACCGGCCCTGCTCGTTGCAGGCGACGACGCCGCGCAGGTTTCCGGGCGGGGGCTTCTCGGCGAAGCCGGAGTACCAGCCCTCGTCGTCGGTGTGCCAGATGTCGACCGACGCCCCGGACAGCGGGGTGCCGTCGGTGCCGGTCACCTGCCCGGCGAGGACCAGCGGCGTGCCGGGCTCGTCCTCGCGCATGGGCAGGGTCGCCGGCGAGCTCAGCCGGGCCTGGCCGTCGAGCCAGAACGGGCCGAGGATGGTGCCGGTCGAGCCCTCCTGGGGCTCGGCGGCGACGCGCTCGACCTCGAACTCGAGGTAGACGTCGAGGAACAGCGGCCACTCCCCGGTGTCGGAGACGTCGATGAGCCAGCGCTTGAACGCGTCGAACTCGGCGTAGGTGACTTTGTGGTCGCGGATCGCGGCGCGGATGCCCTCCAAGGCGGCGCCCACGACGGTGGCGACGCGCTCGGCGTCGCCCCGTCCGGTCCCGGCTGTGTCCCGCTTGCTGGACAGCCCGAGGCGGGCGGACTCGGTGGCGTTCGCCCCGGCGAGCCCGGCACCGGACGGGGCGACGCCGTGGTCGGTGGTGGTCATGACGCGTCCCCTTTCAGCGGCCGTTGCGGCCGAACAGCCGCACGTCGTCGTTGTTGATGAGGTCGGGGACGGTCCAGCCGTTGAGGTCGTACTCGGACAGGCACTGCTCGGCGAAGCCCTTCATCGCCGACGCTGTCCCGGATGCCTCGGCGGCGAACAGGAGTTCCGCGCGGACACCCTCGTGGTTGCCGGAGTAGTTGCGCTCGTAGAGCTCGTGGCGGCCGCCGAACTCCGAGCCGATGGAGTCCCAGATGAGCTTCATGAGTTTGACCCGGTCGACGGCCTCGTAGCCGTTGGAGCCGCGGACGTACTTGTCCAGGTAGGGCCGGACCTCCGGCGACAGGAAGTCCACGGAGTGGCTGGGCAGGTAGATCAGCGAGGCGCCAAGGTCCTGCATGATGATCTCCTTGACCCGCGGGTAGCCCAGGGTCATGAACCAGCGGTAGGCCAGGCCGTAGTCGAGCTTGGGCAGCTTCGCCCCACCGACCCACTCGTCGGGGTTGGCGCACATTGCGTCCGACAGCGCCCAGAACATGTTGCGCCAAGCGATGACCTCACCGACTCGGGTCTGCACGCCGCGGAAGTCCTTGGAGCCGGTGACCTCGAGGCCCTTCATCAGCAGACCGGCGATGAAGTCGAGCTTGACCGCGAGCCGGGTGACGCCGTGGAAGGTGAAGCGGTGCAGGAAGCCCGACCCGGGGAAGAACGTCGACGCCTTCTCCGCGTCGCCGTAGATGAAGACGTTCTCCCAAGGGATGAGGACCTTGTCCAGGATGAAGATCGTGTCGTTCTCGTCCATCCGCGACGACAGCGGGTAGTCGAACGGGCTGCCCATCATCGAGGCCTGCTGGGCGTAGGACGGCCGGCAGATCAGCTTCATCCCCGGTGCGCCCATCGGGACCGTGCAGACTAGCGAGTACTCACGCTTCTTGATCGGCAGACCGTAGTGGGCGAGGAAGTTGAAGTGGGTGATCGCCGAGCCGGTGGCGACGACCTTCGCCCCGGACACGACGACGCCGTTGTCGTTCTCCTTCTCGACGTGCATGAACACGTCGGAGACCTCGTCGGGCGGGCGGTGCCGGTCGACCGGCGGGTTGATGATCGCGTGGTTCCAGTAGAGGACCTTCTCCTGGGACTCGGTGTACCAGCGTCGCGCGTTGGCGGCGTAGGGGTCGTAGAACTCGGAGTTGGCGCCCAGGGTGCCGAGGAACGCGGCCTTGTAGTCGGGGCTGCGGCCCATGAACCCGTAGGTCATCCGCGCCCACTCGGCGATCGCCTCACGGTCCTTGCGCAGGTCCTCGACCGAGTGCGGGGTACGGAAGAACGGGTGGGTGACCCCGGTGCTACCGGTGTCGGTCGGGACAACGAGCTTGTCAGCCCGGGTCGGGGCGTGCAGCGCGTCGTAGAGCCGCGCGGTCATCCGCACCGCGTTGCGGAACGCCGGGTGCGTGGTCACGTCGGCGACCTTCTCGCCGTAGAGGTAGACCTCGCGGTCGTCCTTGAGGCTCTCGACGTACTCGTCCCCGGTCATCGGCCGGGTGACGCGGCCGTTCTCGTCGGTCGGGGTGGCGACCGAATCCTGCTGCAGGGTCATCGTCGACTCCTTCGTCGTTCGGGCTCGGGCCGGGCCGTGCGTGCGCACGGCACCGTGGGTGGTGTGGTCAGCGGGTCGCCGTCGTGCCGGCGATCCAGCTCTGGCCCTCGGGGCTGTCGGCCGAGTCGCCCCAGAGGATGGGAGCGTGGTCGTCGCCGAGGTGGTGGAACCGGCCGGTGTGGAACAGCAGCGGGGCTCCGTCGTGGATCAGGAACTCCTGGACCTCGCCCAGGTAGAGGACGTGGTCACCGCCGTCGTAGGCCTGCCAGGGAGTGCACGAGATGTGCGCCAGGGCCCCGGCAAGCTGCGGCGCGCCGCAGGTGCTGTCGTCCAGCCAGTCGACGTCCTGGTTGGGACGACCCGCGAAGTGCAGGGCGAGGTCCTTCTGCCCCGACGCGAGGACGTTCACGGCGAACGGCCGCCGCTCCTGCTCGACCAGCGCGCACAGCCGTGACCGCCGGTCCAGCGACACCAGCACCAGCGGTGGGTCGAGCGACACCGCGGTGAAGGCGTTCACCGTCGCCCCGTGCGGTGCGCCGTCGGTCCCCTGACAGGTGATGACAGTGACGCCGGTGGCGAAGTGCCCGAGACACCGGCGCAGTTCCCGCGGATCGATCGCCATCGACCGACTCCTTCCCTTACGCTTTGCGTACGTGCTGCCCGCTTTGCGTTCACCACTACTGTGTCGGGCGGGAACACACAGGTCAACGCCCCCGTCCGAGGCGGACGGACCGACTTACGATGGATTGAGAGGAACACCGTCCCAATGACCGAGGTGGCCGACGGCGCCGGGGGCCGGGACCGCATCCAGAGCATCGAGCGGGGCTTCGCCGTACTGCTCGCCTTCGACGCCGACCGGCCGCGGCCGACCAGCTCGGACGTGGCTGCGGCGACCGGGCTGTCCCGGCCGGCCGTCCGCCGGATCCTGCTGACGCTGCAGCACCTCGGCTACGTCGAGCCGGTGGGCAGCCGCTGGCGGCTGACCCCGCGGGTGCTGTCGCTCGGGCAGCGCTACTCCGCGACCCACTCGATAGTCGAGGACGCCCGCCCGCACCTGGCCCGTCTGGCCGAGGAGACCGACGAGTCCGCCTCGCTGACCGTGCTCGACGGCGCAGACGTCGTCTACGTCGCCCGGGTGCCGGTGCGCCGGATCCTGCAGGTCGAAGTGTCCCCCGGCACCCGGGTCCCGGCCACGGCGACCGCGATGGGACGGGTCCTGCTGGCTTGGGCCGAGGAGCCGGTCATCGCCCGGATGCTCGCCACGCCACCGCGGGCCTGCACCCCGCGGACCGTCACCGATCCGAAGGTCCTGCGTGGGATCCTCCGCGAGGTGCAGACCCGAGGTTGGGCACTGGCCGTCGGCGAGCTCGACCCCGACCTAATGACGCTGGCGGCGCCGGTGCGCGACCACACGGGCGCAGTGGCCGCCGCGATCGCCTCCGCGACCAGCACCGGACGGTGCTCACCGGAGAAGCTGGTCGAGACCGTCCTGCCGCACGTGCTGGCCGCGGCCGAGCGGCTCAGCCGGAGCCTGGGACGCACGTCGAGCGCCCGGTTCGGCGCCGCCCGGGACGGCTTCTACTGACCGCGTGGGCCAGTGAGCCCTTTCCAACCTGACAGTCACGAGGTCGGCGGGGTCGCGGCGTGGCATCACCGAGATGGGTGAAGCCCCTGGTAGACGGGTGATTGCTGAGATCAACCCGCGCCAACCAGGAGCTTCACCGTGCTTGTCTACCCGTCCTCGATGCAGGTGTCCAACCGCTGCCTGCAACGCCTGTCCGACGCGCTGCGCCAACGCCGGTCGATCATGGGAAGCCGGTGGCGACGTGAAGCGCCCCGGGTTCAGTGGAGGCTGAGTTCTCCCGAGATCGGAGTGTCTCGGGCTGGTTGGTGAGCGTAGTAGTTCTGTTCGTACTCGATCGGCGGCATGTTGCCGATCATGGAGTGCAGCCGCTGGGTGTTGAACCAATGCACCCAGCTCGCGGTGGCCAGCTCGAGATCCTCGACCGCACGGATCGGTCCGTCACGGCGGATGCACTCGGTCTTGTAGAGCCCGATCACCGACTCGGCCAGGGCGTTGTCGTAGCTGTCACCGACCGAGCCGATCGAGGCGATCGCGCCGGCCTCGGCGAGGCGGTTGCCGTATCGGATAGCGCAGTACTGGCTGCCTGCATCGCTGTGATGGATCAACCCGTCCAGGCGCCCGTCGGTCGTCTGACCTGCGCTGTCACGGGTCCACAACGCCATTTCCAGAGCGTCGAGCGGGAGCTCGGTTGGCATCGAGGAAGCGCAACGCCATCCGACGATGCGTCGGGAGAACACGTCGGAGACGAACGCGGTGAACACCATCCCCGACCAGGTCGGCACGTAGGTCAGATCCACTACCCAGAGCCGGTTGGGTGCGGCGGCGGTGAAGTCCCGATCGACCAGATCCGGCGCCCGGGTGGCCTGTCGGTCGGGTCGGGTGGTCAGCACTGGCGCTCCGCGGCGGGCGCCGCGTAGGCCCAGGTAGCGCATCAGCCGCTCGACGGTGCAGCGGGCGACCGGAGCGCCGTCGGCGCCCGGGACGCCGTCTCGGCGCAGCTGGTGCCACATCTTGCGGGCTCCGTAGACCCCGCGGCCCTTGGCTCGGTCCCAGAACGTGGCCTCGATCGTCTCGGCCAGCCCGGTGTCGGAGCGCGCTCGCCGCGACGGCGGGCGGGTCTTGGCTGCGTAGTAGCCGCTCGGGGCGATCGTGGCGCCGTGCTGGGTCAGCACAGCACAGATCGGCTCGACCCCGAACCGGCCCTTGTGGGCGTCGATGTAGTCGACGATCACCGCAGTCGGCGGTCGAGCTCCGCCGAGGCGAAAAACGCCGAGGCAGTCTTGAGGATCTCATTCGCCCGCCGCAGCTCGGCGTTCTCCCGCCGCAGCCGGGTCAACTCGTCGCGGTCCTCGGTCGTGACCCCGGGTGTCAGACCGTCGTCGATATCGGCCTGCTTGCACCAGCCCCGCAGCGTGTCGGGAAGGATCCCCAGCTGCGGTCCGATCCGCTTACACGCGGCGTTGACCGACAAGCCGGGCTCCTGCTGGCGTGCTTCCCGGACCATGCGCTTGGCCCGCTCACGCATCTCGTCGCTGAACTTCCTCGGTGCCGGCACGAAGACCACCTTCCCGTGGCTTCAGTGCCTCCACCAGACCCGGGGCGCTTCAGGTAGACCACGAGCTCTGGTACCTGCTGGGCTCGCGTCCCTCGGTACGTGACTGGTCAGCTGTTGGCGGTGTCGGCGAGTACTCGGCGGGCGATGGCCTCGACCTGTTCCACGGTAAGCACCGATGCGGTGTGGTCGTGCACGACGGCGCGCAGCAGGCGTCGCACCAGCGCCGAGGTGGGGATCTGCGCGGCGGCGGCTCGTTGCTTGAGTTGTGCGTCGAGGTCGCGGTCGATGCGCAGGTTCAGGGGCACGTCCAGCGCTGCGGTGCGCTCGGCGATCTCGGTCTCCGCGGCCTCGGCTTCCTCTTCAGCGTAGTCGGCGCGGACAGCGGCCACCTCTGCGTCGATGTGGGCGTGGGGATCGTCGTTGGTGGTCATGGGCCCTCCTGTCGTTCGTAGGAGCGCAGGTCGGCTCCGCTAGTCTTCCACGCGGTGACGCTGGCGTGGTGGGCCCGTGTGGCGATCACGGTGAGCACGAACCCCACGGTCGGTGAGTAGCCGATGATCCGCAGTGCGGCGCTGCGGCTTCTCGGGTCCGGGTCGCGCACGATCCGGCGGGGATCCTGCGCGGCTTCGAGCGCCCAGCCTGGTTCGATCCCTGTTGCTCCCGGGTAGCGCTCGCTGCGTCGCCGGATGTAGTCGGCGTCCTGATCCCGCCACCAGAGATCGTCCACCATGTATCGCATTGAGCCTTTTTCAACCTGACCAGCGAGCTTCTGCGTCAGGAGATCGCGAAGGTTGCAGCGCAACTGCTCTGACCACAGCTGCACAGGTCACCGGCTCGCTAGCTCGGCGTCTGCACCCACACAACCAGGCCCCTGAGCTGCCGGAACGGCAGGTTGAAAAAGGCTCACTGGCAGATCGAGAACGCGCTGCACTGGGTCCGCGACGTCACCTTCGCCGAGGACCACTCCACCATCCGAACCGTTGCCGGACCCCAGGTCATGGCCTCGCTCCGGAACCTGGTGATCAGCCTGCACCGCCTCGCCGGAGCCACCAACATCGCCGCCGCAGTACGACATCACAGCCGCGACGCGCTGCGCCCCCTCCGACTACTCAAGATCATCTGACTTTGCCGACCCCCTGGCTCAGACGGTCGGTAGCCCTGCAACGGCCACCGCCGCCGAGCAGCGCATCCCTGCGGCGCACGTGCGGAGCGCGCTCGTGGTCGTGCAGTCGGCCCTCGAGCACCTCGAGTAGCAGCCAGCCGGGGAGAGCGCCGTGGCTTGCCCCATGATCAGGCGAAGTAGCGAGATCCAAGGGGCAAAGCAGGGTGGAAACCCGAACTGGTGGCGTCGGCGCGTCGGATCGTGTTGTAACAGGTACTGCTGACAGGATGCCACGCATGAGCGAGCGGAGGCCGCGCGGCCGCAACGGGGCCGCGAAGCGCTACAAGGGTCCGCGAGAACTGGTCGGGACGCGTGTCCCGCCGGAGATCACTGACCAGATCGACGACGAGCGTGAAGCCCTCGGGCTGACCCGCAACGACTATCTCTTCGCAGCGATCCTGATGGCGCTCGAGGACCCGAAGACGGTGCAGGCGACAGCCGCCAGGCTCACCGACCAGCTCACCCGTGCTCTGCCGTCGCAAGACCAACTCCGGCTGGCCGACGAGGCCCTCCAGGAGGAGGTGCTCAGGCAGACCGCTTGACCTCGTTGCCGCTCGAAGCGGCGCCACGACAATCGAACATCTGGGCTGAGTGCATACCCTGAAATGCGCTAGGGCCCGTCCCTCCCGCGAAGAGGAACGGGCCCAACGTAACGGGGTTCGGAGCGCCAACTCCTACACCCAGCCTCTCCCAGAAGGGAGGCGCAACGCTTGCCTGCGCGCTCTCATAGTAGCGCGCGTCCCGAAGTTCGCACAGCACCATCTCGCTGTGCGTCCCGCGAGTCGAACCCCAACCCGGGCCTTCGACTCCTCATGCAGCCAGTTCTGCCTCTTCCGGCAGGGCTGCCGGCGTCCTGGCCGACCCATCCGGGGATCGAACTCCCCCGGATGTGCGTCAGCTGCCGACGTCGGTCGGGAACCGCGCGCAACACTCCACTCAGGTCGTTCGTATGCGCACCGTGCTGGTTCGCCTGCGGTGGCGACGTCTCCGCTGCCGAGCTCACTGCCTCCCTCGAGGCCGACGTCGCGTCGGCCGACGAGCTGCTGTCCGCCGCTGCGACGCTGCTCCCCCGCACCGCGCTGGACTGGTATCGCGCCTTGCTGGGCTCGTCCTGGTATCAGCAGGTCCGTCGCGACGCCGCTGAGCGGTTGCGCGGGCTGCTGGCCGAGCTCGCCCGCCGCGCCGACTGGAACGACCACACCAGCTGGCCCACCTGGGAGCGCCTGCAGGAGGCCAGCGGGTGGCGCCGCAGCAGCACCGCTCGCTGGCTCGCCGAACTGCAGCGCCATGGCTGGCTGCTGCGCGTCGAGGGCGGCACCACCCCTCAGTTCCGTCCACTCGCGCTGCAGCATCTCGCCGGCAACCGGGCCGCGGTCTACCAGCTAAGAGTGCCCGCCGCTGAGGCGGCCGAGCAGGCCATCCCGACCGTGCCGGACCCACGTGCCCAGAGCAGTGAGCACGAAGTGCCAGAGACCCACACAGGCACAACTTGGACCCCAACACCAACACTTAAAGATCCTTCTAAGACTTCTACAGGGGTTCCTACGCGCGCGAGGACACAAATCCACAATCCACAGGTCAGCCCACGTTTTCGTGACCAGTACGGCCCTAACGGGCCGGGACAAGAGGAGCAGCACGCCGGCCACTTCGCCCGACGGGTCCCGGTCACCGGAGCCGAGATGCTCGCCGCGGCCGCGGAGCTGCGCACCGACCCCGCACTGCGCCGGCTGACCCCGCGCTGGATCCGTTCCATCGCTCGCCCCTGGTGGGAAGCAGGCTGGACCAACAACGACCTGCTCTACGCCCTCGAGCACCGGCCCCGCCAGGACGGCCCCGCCACTCCGGCCCACCGCTGCCCAGCCGGTCAACTGCGCAGGCCCGACGGCTGGCTGCGCCATCGCCTGAGCTGGTGGCGCGACGCGCGCGGCCCGCTGGTCTCACCCACTGTCGACTCCCGCCAGCGCCGCTCGGCGGCCCTCGTCCGCGGCCATGCCGCGGCCGAACGACTGCCCTACGGCGCCACCGACCTGAGCCCCACCGATCTGCAGATCAGCAGCTACGACCACCGCGCCGCCCGCTCTGCCATCGTCCGTCAGTGGGCCGCCGAGTTCACCGCCCGCCGCAACGCTGCCCGCCCCGCCGCCGAAGTCGCCACGGTCGAAACCAGCAAGCGCTACTACCGCCGGATCAGCCGCGCACTCGACGAAGGGCGCACTCGCCGCGCAGCCACCCCCCCGCCGCTCGATCCGGCGGATGGTCACGGGAGCGTGCCTACCTCAAGCGCCTCGAACGACACCAGCTCACCGCGCAACGACGAATGCAATGCCCTCGATGAAGGTCGGACCGCCCACGAGCGTGCGCTCGCGCGGGCACGGGCTGAACGCGCCTCCCGGCCTCTCCCCCGAGCTCACCGGAGGCTCCGATGACCGCCATGCCCTCGCGTTATGACAGGAGTGGCGAAGCACCCTCATCGCCACCGTGTCCACCGCGGCGAACGCGGCCTACTACGCCGAGATCGTCGGCGAGAAGGCGCCGACGGCGGCGACGTCGACGACGCGGTGGACCGCGCCCAGGCCGCGGTCTACGAGGTCACCGAGCGCACCACCACCGAGGACTACACGGTCCTGGAGGAGCTCCTCCAGCCCACCATGGACGAGATCGACGCGATCGCCTCCCGGGGCGGCCAGTCCACGGGTGTGCCGACCGGCTTCGCCGACCTCGACCAGGTCACCAACGGTCTGCACCCGGGCCAGATGGTCGTCGTCGCGGCCCGGCCGGGTCTGGGCAAGTCGACCCTGGGTCTGGACTTCGCCCGCTCCTGCTCCATCAAGAACGGCATGACCAGCGCCTTCTTCTCGCTGGAGATGAGCAAGTCCGAGATCGTCATGCGTCTGCTGTCGGCGGAGGCCCGGATCCGGCTGGCCGACATGCGCGCCGGCCGGATGTCGGACGAGGACTGGACGCGGATGGCGCGGCGGATGTCGGAGATCTCCGAGGCGCCGCTCTACATCGACGACTCGCCGAACCTGACGCTCATGGAGATCCGGGCCAAGGCGCGGCGGATGAAGCAGCGCTACGACCTGAAGCTGATCATCCTGGACTACCTGCAGCTGATGACCTCGGGCCGCAAGGTCGAGTCACGTCAGCAGGAGGTCTCGGAGTTCTCCCGGCAGATCAAGCTGCTGGCCAAGGAGCTCGAGGTCCCGGTGGTGGCGATGAGCCAGCTGAACCGTGGTCCCGAGCAGCGCACCGACAAGCGGCCGATGCTGTCGGACCTGCGTGAGTCCGGCTCGATCGAGCAGGACGCGGACATGGTGGTGCTGCTGCACCGTCCCGACGCGTTCGAGCAGGACGACCCGCGTGCCGGTGAGGCCGACCTGATCCTGGCCAAGCACCGTAACGGCCCGACCACGACGATCACCGTCGCCCACCAGCTGCACTACAGCCGGTTCTCCGACCTAGCCCACGGCTGAAGTCGGACTGACGGCGATAACCGGGTTATCGGCTCACCACGAACGGCGCCGGCCGATAACCCGGTTATCGACTCAGCCTCGGAGCGCGACCAGCGCGTCGATCAGCGCGTCCAGTGCATCATCGTCGAGCTGCCGACGAAGGCGGCGCGCCATCTTGCTGACGTCCACAACAGCATCTCGATCGTGCTGCTCTGTCGCCGGCGCAGGAGACGGCGAGGCGTTCCCCGGCTGATCCTGGACCGCGGCGCCGGCGGATGAGGCGCCCTCCCCCGCGGATGACCCGCGGCGCAGGGACTCCAGCTTCTCTGCCTGTTCTTCTGGTGGAGCGGAGGCTACGGTGCGAGCTTCCTTCACCGACAGCTCGCCGATGCGGAGCTTCTCCTGCAGCTCAGGGGTGAGCTTGAGCAGCGACAGTCGCTGCGAAACCCACGCCTGAGTCTTCGCTACTCGCTTCGCCGCAGTGCGCTGCGAACCATGCCGCTCCACGAGACCTTGAAGCTCGCGGGCCTCCAGCAGTGGAGGAAGGTCCTGACGGTGGATGTTCTCCACCAGCGTGGCCTCAGCCAGCATCGGGTCTGCTCCCCCGAGCCGGTCCTCGACCGAGGCGACCAAGTAAGTCAGCTCCGCCAAACGGGCGCCCGCGAGCCGGCGGTTCCCGATGAGGACCACCCACGCCGCGGCTCCGAGCTGATCCGCATCCTCCGGGTAGTGAGCGAGGTAGACATCCCGAGCGACCACAGTCGCTGGTTGCAGCTGCCCGTGCTCCCGAAGGCTGTCGGCGAGCTCCTGGATCGCAGGGTCGTCGTACCCGTAGCGAGGGTTGCGTGGATTGTGAGCCAGGTCGGACAGCGGGATACGGCGTAGGGACGCGCTGGAGTCCGTCGTTGCCTGGAGCGAGGCCTGCGCGGCGAAGACATCGGAGCCGAACGACACCCGCCCGCGCTTGCGCTTCTTCGTCGGCGACCCGGCTGTTGAGTCCGCGCTGCTCGCGGCCACCTCGCTCATCGGGTGCGCCCGTAGCCGAGTTCGAGCGCCAGCCGCAGGATGTCCTGCTGGGCCTCCAAAGCCACACGGCTCTTGGCGTACTGGGTACAGACGACACCCTCTGCTGCCGCCCGACTGTGGATCTTGTAACGACGAATGACCGAGTTCGCGAGCGGCCAGTTCTTCTTACGGGCAAAGGTCAGCGTGTCGTCGAGGTCGACCCGGCCGTCGCGTGGATCCCAGAGATTCACGACCACGGTGTAGGGGACCCCCAGAGGCTCGATGACCTGGGTGATCGTCGTGTCGGCCGGCACGAAGGTGAGCGGCTCTGTCGTGATCGGAACGATCGCGTCGTCGGCACTCTTCAAGACCGTCCGGAGAATGTGCTCATTCTCCAGACTGCCCGGGGTGTCAACGAACACGTGCGAGAAGTCAGCGTCTCGCAACCTCTCCAGATCACTGGGGCTGTCGGTCTCGGTGTAGGCGAACGGGATGTCGTCGCCAACCCGGCTTGCCCACCAATCCATGGATCGCTGCGGGTCAGTGCCCACGACCAGGACGGACGGATCGTCACCCCCGAGCACCTGGTCGACGACAGCAGCGAGGTTGACGGTGATCGTGGTTTTGCCGACGCCGCCCTTCTGGCAGCACACAGCATGAACTCTGGCCAAGATGGCCACCTCTCCGTGGACTTCACGGCCCGGAGTTGGGACGCTACTTCGGATAAGTCAGACCAGATGATGCCAGCTGCGCGTCCGCACTTCGAGGTCATCCCCCGGCGTGTGCGGCACCACGTCAGGCCGCGCGATAACCCGGTTATCGCGGTCATCGCGCTGACGGCTCGGGGGCTGGATCCTGTCGACCTCCCTGCTGCAAGGCCGAGCCCCGGGGGAGTACCTGGGGCCTGAGGTCGCCGGCGAAGACTCTCGCCGTCGACGAGCCGCCAGAGTCCGTCGAGTCGGCGACCACCCATCGATGCCGCGGAGGGGAAGCTCGGAGCGATAACCCGGTTATCACTCACGCAGCGACGGTGAACTCAGTCATCTCGCTGGAACACGCCCTGCGCGACCAGCCACTTCCGCCAGTAATCGACCCGATCTGGGTCGGCTACGAACTCATCCGGCCAGCCGTCGGTCGCAATCTGCCGCAGAACATCACGCACTCGGCTGCGACCAACGCGGGCGCGTGAGGAGACCTTCCGCAGATGCGGGTCCACGACGGCGTTCATCGCGCGTGCGGTGTCATCCAGGGTGAAGTGCACCGGCCGGTAGGCGACCAGGACCTCATGTCCGTGCTCGTCTGGCCTGGCGACCAGCGCACTCTCGCGCACGTCTCCTCCGCTCGCCTCGGTCCGGTACCGAGAACTGTACCGATAGCGGTGCCGTGACTGAGCGCCTTCGGTGAGCGTGTCTTCGCGGAGGGGGCTACTACGCGTCCAAGCCGCCAGGCGAGCCTGCCGTCGAGGGTGTCCCCGCCGGTACGGCAGACGCGTCACACCTGCCTCCTTGGGCCGGATCAACCCAGCCGGACCAGCACATCTCTGACGTCGGCCCCAGCCATGGGCCCGAAGGGGAGCCTTCGGTGCGGGGGACCGAGGCATCATCAGTTGACGAGGCGGTGTCGCCCGCTGCCGCGAGGTGTGACCGCGGTGTCCAGGAGTAGCTATCCCGGCCCCGCGCGCCCGGCGTGGCATTGCGGTTGCGGCCTCGTCGGCGAGGGATCCGTTCGAGTCCCTACGGAAGGTCTCTGACCAGCTGAAACAGTCTCAATTGCGGGATCGCCGCGCGGGCCTGATCTCCGAGGGGGGTGCTGCTACCAGTTCCAGACCCAATGCGCGCCTGACCAGCGACTACGCAACATCCAGCGGCAGCAGGGGAGCGTCGGCAACGACGCCTCAGCCAACCCCACTGGGAGTGAACTATGCCCGCTATGCGGCTTTCGCGGCGTCTGTGGGCGCTGCCGCTCGGTGACCTGTGGAGTATGTGCTGGTCAGCGCCGGGGCGGCGAGCTGCTCCAGTGCGTATCAGGCGGGGGAGTCGAGTACCGCCCCCTCCGGTGCTCCAGAGCCCCGTTTGGCGATCCGCCGCGGGTCGGAGGACGCTCGACGGCCCGGAAGGCGTCGAGGATGTGGCCACGTTCTTGTCGGCGCGGAAGCCTCGGAGCTGGTGGCAGGGCGACCGAGCGCGTGGCTGCCAGACGGTCATCCTCGCGCGTACGCGTGCGTCGGGTGGGCGTCACTCCGCCCCGGCCGGGTCAACTTCCAGAGGGATGTTTCCGGTTCGACCAGGACAGCTGTTGTCGTCGCCCACGGGACCTCGGCGCCGGGCTGCGGGGCGAACTGTGGGAGCAGGTGTCGGCCCTGGAGGTCTCGAAAGGCCCGGCGCCCAACCCGTCGAACCTCGCGGACCGCAACTCCCAGAGGCGAGCTCGGCGCAGCCCGTTGAGCCCCGTGAGTCCCGATGCCCGGCCTGGAGTGCGGGACCCGCCCCGGCTGCCCTCCACCGCGCTCTGGCGAGGGCCTGAGCCCGGTGGCAACGAGCGCCGGAAGCGCCTGTGCTCGTGCTCGGTGCGACTCAGAAGCCGAGGGGGCGGAGAGCGTGCGCGTCGTCGCTGACGCCGTGGGCGCGCGGTGCGGATCGCGCGACCGGTGCGGGCTCTCGGGCTCTCCAGGCTGACGAGCTGCACGAGGCCGGGAGCAGGCCGTCGAGCACCGAGTTGATCGCCCCTCGGCGGAATGCGGCCAGACACGGTCGCTGTCGACGTCGCCGACGAGCGGCTCGCGCGGCGGCGTCGAGTCCCCTCGCAAGCATGCACGCCGAGCGCCGAGCCGCTCCCCAAGGCCTCAGGAAATTTCCGCGCCGCCTCCAGTTGTGGTGGCGGGCCCGAACAACGCGACGCACGCGTGCGCGTGCGAGGCCAGAAATTTCCCCGGTCAAGTCCGCTGGCGTGGTGTGTGACGACGACCGCGTGATCTTCTTGTTCGGTCAGGCGCTGAGTGAACCGTCCCGGCTTTACTGCCGGTGGTTTGGTGGCCAGTGATCATCTGGCCGATGGTTCTGTGTCAGCGTAGTGGGCTGCCTCGAACTCGGTGGGGCTGATCATGCCCAGACTTGAGTGCAGTCGGCGGTTGTTGTACCACTCGACCCAGCTGGCGGTGGCGTACTCGACGTCGGCGATCGTGCGGTAGGGGCCGTCGTGGAAGACTCGGGTGCGGATGCATTCGGCCTTGTAGAGGCCGTTGATGGTCTCCATCAGGGCGTTGTCGTAGGCGTCGCCGACGCTGCCGACCGAGGGCCGTATGCCCTCGAGGTGCAGGTGCTCGGTGAACCGCAGACTCGTATATTGCGACCCGGCATCGGAATGGCAGATCAGCTGGTCCCGGGCCACGGCTTTGCCCTCGTGGGCACGTCGCCACAGCGCCATCCGTAACGGCACGTCCACCAGCTCGACGTCACGAGTGAGCGCGGCGTGCCAGCCCACGATCTTCTGCGAGAAGCAGTCCACGATGAACGCCACGTAGGTGAACGACTGATACGTGCGCACGTAGGTGAAGTCGGTGACCCACTTGCTGTCGGGTGCTGAGGCGGTGAAGTTGCGGTCGAGCAGATCAGCGGCCCGCTGGGCGGTCGAGTCCGGGATGGTCGTGCGCGGCCGTTTCCCGCGGACCACTCCGGCCAGCCCCACCGAGCGCATCGCCCGGTCGACCGCTCCGAACCCAGCCTCGGGCAGCACCGTTCGACGGATCAGGGCCAGCATCTTGCGACGCCCATAAAGTCCCTCTGGGGCCAGCACCGGTTCGCCGGCGCGGTTGGTGGTGAACGCCGCCGCACGGACGGCGTCTTCGACCAGGGCGTCGGTGACGGTCCGGGCCGCGACCCGGCCGGCGGCGCCGTTCCTGGTGCCGGTCCGAGCGCACCAGGCCCGCAAGGTTCGTGCCGCGATCGTGAGCCCCAGGGTGTTGAGGGCAGCAAGGATCGACTCGACGGCATGACCAGCAGCCCGCATCTGATCGACGAACGCGACGATCAGCGGTTTCGGGGGTCGAGCTCCCCCACGAAGAAAATCGTCGCCGACTTGAGGACCTCGTTGACCTCGCGCAGGCGCTTGTTCTCCGCCCGCAACCGCCGCAGCTCCTCGCGGTCATCGCTGGTCACGCCCGCTACGACGCCGGTGTCGACGTCGTGCTGGGACACCCAGCGACGCACGGACTCACGCGACACCCCGAGTGACTCAGCGACCTGGACATGCACGGCACGCTCGGTCGAGTACGCCGAACGATGCTCGGTCACCAGACGCACAGCCTGGCTCCGAACCGCTGGGTCGATCTTCTTGGGCACGACACCCATCCTCTCAGCCTGCTCACAACGGAGCGGCAGAGAAGCCGGGACGGTTCAGTTCACCTTGCGGCACGGTCAAGTCTCGGATCGAGACATGTCGAGACAGCGAGTGAGATGGCCAGAACGCCACGAACGGGCCCGTTCGTCCTGGTCAGCCTTGGCTCGCATTCCTACGCTGCTGATCAGGCGCCAGACCGCCACTCGACTCGCAGTACAAGTGCCCGATGGCCGGCGTGGTTCCGCATCTACGGATTCTCTGTGGGCCGTGCTGCTCGTCACTCTTCTTGTGATCTGCTCGCCGCGCGCATCGTGAAACTGATTCTGCATGGTGGGCCCATCTTCCGAGTGAACGAATCGGCGGGTCGATGCGCGGTGTGACCGCGGTGGACAGTCGTTCCGTCCGAGGGGGACCGCGTTCTCCTGAGCGACTGGATCGTCGATCGGAGAGCTGAGGAGACGCGCCCCCGCTGTGAACGGCCAGGTGCCGAGCTCCGACGTCGGCGACAGACGTCGACGCCAGGCGGCGACGGCCGGCGGGTTCTCGGGGGACGTCACGTGACGGTCACCTCGAGACGTGCCAGGCCACGCAGCCCGTTGTTGATCATCGGACGGGAGGACACGACCTCGAACCGGTGAACCCGGTCGGCCAGCTGCTCCAGCAGTGCGCCCATCTCCAGCCGGGCGAGGTGCATGCCCACGCAGACGTGCTCACCGCGGCCGAACGCGAGGTGGTCCGAGGGGCATCGGGTGATGTCGAAGCGCGTGGGGTCGGGGTACTGCCGGTGGTCGCGGTTCGCCGAGCCGTAGAGCAGGGCGACCCGCGCCCCCGCGGGGAGGACGACCCCGCCGATCTCGTGTTCCTCGGTCAGGACACGGGAGAACTGGGGGACCGGTGTCTCCAGGCGCAGCGACTCGTTGATCGCGTGGGGGATCCACGACCGGTCCACGCGCAGCAGGTCCCACTGGTCCGGGTTGTCGGCGAAGAGCCGGACCAGGTTCGTGATGGCCAGGATGGTTGTGTCCAGGCTCGGGGTGACGTAGTCGAGCATCATCACCGGACACTTGTCGTGCGGCATCTCGCCGCGGTCGGCGGCCTCGTACAGGTGCGCGGCCCACCCCTGCGGGTCCAGGCGACCGGGCACCGCTTCCTCGGTGGCGAAGGCCATGAACTCCTCGACCGACGGCGATGATCCCGCCAAGCACCAGCTGTTTCGTATCGTTTCGTTAATACAAAACTAAATACAGAACGATTGACATAACGATACGAAACAACTAGGGTCGGTGACGTGAGCGAGCAGCCCTCCCCCGGCGAGCCGGCCGACCGCAGCGGCGACACCGCGGCGACGTCACCGGTCGATCCGGCTCCCGGCGCGCCGTCGGACGGCACCGGGTCGGCGAGCACTGCGTCGGCGGGCACCGGGCCGGTCGGGGCCGGCGAGACCACGTCGACCGGGAGTGCGTCGCCCGGGACCGACGGTCCGGCGTGGCGGACACGCGCGACGCCGGAGTTGGAGCCGTGCCAGTTCCCGGGCTGCGCGAACACGATGGAGTACGCCGGGTCCGGGCGGCGGCCGAAGTACTGCTACCAGGTCGTGGGCGGGGTGATGCACGACCGGGTCAACGCCAAGCGGATCGCCGACGGCGGTGTCCCGGCGCGCCGTCGCGGTGAGCCCGACGTCGCCCTCGCCCGTCCGATCGCCCGCGCGGAGCAGACCGTCGCCGAGCAGGTCACCGCGCTGATCTCCCGCCTGGAGGTGAGCGGTCAGGAGCTGCGTTCCGCGCTGGGCACCCTGGCCGATCCCGACGCGGTCGCCGCGGAGATCGCCGCTGTCCGGCGCGCCGCGCGCGCTGAGGTCGACCAGGCCCAGGCCGCGACCGACGAGGCCCGCGCCCAGGCCCGCGCCGACCGCGATGCTGCCGAGGCCGCGCGACGCTCGGCAGCCGAGTCCGACGACGACGCCGCCGCCGCGCTCGCCGAGCGCGATGCAGCCGAGCTCGCCCGCGCCGAGGCCGTCGCCGCCCGCGAGGCCGCCGAGGCCCAGCTCGCGGCGACCCGGGCCGAGCTGGAGCAGCAGGTCGCCGACCTGACCGCCGAGCGCGACGCGGCACGGGCCGAGAGCGAGCGGGTCACCACCGAGCTGACCGTCCAGCTGGCCGGGGTGCGCGCGGAGCTGGAGACCGCCGTCGCCGCGCGCGACACCGCGGCGGCCGCGCGCGACACCGCCGCGGCGGAGACCGAGCGGGTCACCGCGCAGCTGGCCGCGCTGACCCGTGAGCACACCCGCACTGAGACCCAGCTCGCCGAGGTCCAGACCCGCGTCGAGCAGCTGGCCACCGAACGCGACACCACGGCCGCGGATCTGGCGGCGACCCGCCGCGACCGCGACCGCGCCGAGACCGACCGCGCCCGCCTGGCCGACGAGCTGCACGAGACCCGGGAGCAGGCCGCCGAACACCGTGCCGGCCGGGCGGCGGCGGAGAGCAGCCTGGCTGCGCTGCGCGAGCAGCTCGTCCACGACGTCGACCGCGAACGCGCCTACGGCGAGCAGCGGCTCGCCGACGCCGAGAACCGCCATGCCGCCCAGCTCGCCGACCTGCGCACCGAGCTGGCCCGAGCACGACGTCGGTCCGCCGGCCGGGCGGCGCAGCAGGACCTCGACCCCACCGACAGCCCCGGCGACGCGGACGTCGACGTCGTCGACAACGTCGACCTCGCCGTCGACGGGAGCGGCGAAGCTGCGGCTGCGGGACCGTCGCGCCCTGCCGGTGCACGACGAGCCAGGCCCCGCGCCGCGCAACGACGCCCCGGCCCCACCGCGAAGCCCGCGCCCGGCGACTCCTCCGACGCCTCAGGAGACCTCCCGTGAACGCCTTCTCCCCCAGCCCGTCCCCGCGCCCGCAGCACCCCGGAGCACAGGCCCCCAGGGCGCTGGACTCCAGCTCGGCGGCGCGCCCGGTGATGGCCTCCCCCGCGCGCCCCGGCCGTGAGCAGTCCCTGTGCTGCGACCAGTGCGGCCAGGCCCCGGCCGACCCCCTGCAGCAGATCCTGATGAGCGCAGTCTGGCTCGTCCCCGGCCCCACCGGCCCGACCACCGCTCGCTACTGCCGCGCCTGCCCACCCGCCGGCCCGATCACCGACCTGACCTGCCTGCGCTGCGGCGACGGCCCACTACTGGTCGGCGACCTCGCCGCCGACCCCGACGACGCCGACGACGCACTCCCCGCGGCCGCGCAGCAGTGGCTCACCGCCGCGGGGTGGCGCCTCGACGGGCCGGTGTGCCCCGACTGCCGTCCCCGGCTCTGACCGAACCCCCACCTGCGTGGCTGATGGTCACGCCGACGGAGAGGACACGAACGGCCATGCACTCTGACCCCGACAGCCCGCCGCCGCCTGGCCACGGGCGCGCCGTCACCTGCCCGGCCTCCTCCTCCGACCCGCTGGCAGAAGCGATCGAAGTGCTGTTCACCGCGCGCCACCAGCTCACCCCGGGAGCGCTGCGTTCGCTGGCCGACATCTGGAGCTGCGGCTCCGCCGCCCGCTACAACGCACCCCACGAGCGGTTCTGGGAGCTGGACCCCGACTTCTTCACCAAGCACGACACCGCGTCCTGCGAAGCCGAGAACGCCGTACGCGACGAGATCGAGATCGCCGTCCGCAACGCCGAGAGCTACTGGGTCCCCGTCGCGCGGATCCCCAGTGACGGGAAGACCCCGCTGGAGGCGATCCGGATCAACGCGTCCGAGGTGGACCAGCCGGTCGGCACCGAGCTCCGGGTGTCGCTGATCCGCGACTTCGACGGGGAGGACCTGGAACTGCACACGGTCACAGTGCAGGCCCAGTAGTCCGTCACGATGTGATGCACCCTGACTTGCCGCTGACCCGCCGGCGCCGACCACGACCCACATCGCGGCGAGTGGAACTCACCGCCCGCCTCACCAGGACCCCTGATGCCGTCTGGCCCGGTCAAGGGACCGTTTGGCGACAGAGGCTAGCGGCTGAGCGTGACGTGCGCACCGACCGCGGCAGTCTCGACGAGCTCGCCTGCTCACTGATCACTCACGGACTGATCACCCCCCTCACCGTCGTGCCGAGCGAGGAGTCCGGTCGCTACGTGATCAACGCTGGGCACCGGCGCCGCGTTGGACTGCGCCGGGCCGCGGAGCTGCTGCGCACGACCCCGGAGGAATTCGGGCACGACCACGACAGCGCCGAGGCCCGCGCTGTCGAGCTGCTCGGACAGGTCCCGTGCTGGGTCCGCCCCGACCTCGCCGCGCAGTGGTTCTACCTCGGCCGGATGGCGGTCAGGGTCGCGACGTGACCGGCGGGGTGTGATGGGCGAGCCGGAGCGGCTGGTCGTCGGGGCTGCGGACACCTACGGCCGGTACGGGGTCCTCGACCGTGACGCCGGCGCCGGGCGGGTGCTGTGTCACGAGTGCGGCCGGTGGTGGCTGCATCTGGGCACCCACCTGGCCAGGGCGCATGGGATCCGGGCGGCGGACTACCGGGCCGCGCACGGTCTGTCGTCGGGGACCGCGTTGGTCGGGGGCGGGGTCCGGGACAAGTTGTCGGTGTCGTCGTCGCGTCCTGAGCGGCTCGCGCACCTGCAGACGGTCGGCGATCCCGACCGGGCCCGGGCGGGGATGACCGAGAGCGGGCAGCGGGCCCCGGAGCTGGTCGCCGGGCGCAGCGCCCGTGCTCGCGCCCGGCGCCGTGACCCGTCACCGGAGCAGGTCGCGGAGCTGCGCGGGGTCAGCGACGTCGGTGAGTGGGCCCGGCGGGCGTGGGTCCTGATCGAGCGCGACGGGGTGTCCGCGCAGGGCATCGCCCGCGTGCTGGGCATCGCGAAGGCCACGGTCGATGCACGGCTGCGCCGCTATCCCCGCCCGGCCCGGTAGCCGAGGACGGGCCTGACGTGCCCGGGAACGGTGTTCAGCCTGGCGGCATCCGGGTTGCGGGCTAGGGCGTGTCTCCCAATGCGCGGAGCCAGGTGACGATTGCCTTCAGGACGGCGCCGCCGCGGAAGGTCAGGGCGAGCTTGTCGTAACGGGTGGCCAGCCCGCGCCACTGCTTGACGTGGCAGAACCCGCGCTCGACGACGTTGCGGTTTCGGTAGTCGACCGGATCGAATGTGGGCGGTCGCCGCGTGAGCCCCGTCGTTTGCGGTGTCCCTGCTGGTCAGAGGGCTCCGGAATGACAGCGATGATCCGGCGCTCGCGCAGGTGCCGGTGGATCGCGCGTGAGGAGTAGGCCTTGTCCGCGCGCACGCGTTCGGGCCGGGTCCGGGGTCGTCCCGGGCCCGGTCGGGCGATGCTCAGGTGCGCCATCAGGTGCGGAAACATTGGCGAGTCGCCGCCCTGGCCGGGGCCGAGGAGGACCACCAGCGGGCGGCCGTGCCCGTCAACGAGCTGGTGGATCTTCGTCGACAGCCCTCCGCGGGACCGTCCCAGCGCGTGATCTGCTGGTTCGGCGAGCAGATTCGTGTAGTTCGATCCGGCCCCCTGTGTCGCGCTTGAGGGTCGCGGCGTGCTGGTGGGCACGGATGATCGTGGAGTCCACGCTGACCGCCCACCCGAGCACCTCGGCGGCGTCGGCCTCGACCAGAAGAGCAGCCAGGATGTGGTCCCAGGTGCCGTCGCCGCTGTAGCGGCGGTGCCGCTTCCACAACGTCTGCCACGGCCCGAACTCGGCTGGGACGTCGCGCCAGGGAAGCCCGCACCGATACCGGTAGATGATCCCCTCGAGCACCCGGCGGTCATCGCGGAACGGGCGCCCGCGACGACCCTCGGAGGAGGGCAACAGCGGCGCCAGACGGGCCCACTGGGCATCAGTCAGGACAGCGGTGCGCGGCACCGATCAAGCATCGCGCACCCCGGTCCGCCTATCTGGGAGACACGCCCTAGTGTCCTGAGTTGTTAAGAGGTCGTTGCAGAAGTCCGGGAGCGGGTGCAGGGGGTGCGAGGAGCGGTGGGAGCATCGCAGCATGGCGAGGCCTCGGGTGACGACGAAGACGAAGATCTTCCGGATCGAGATCGTGTTGGTCGATGTCGAGCCGACCGTGCGACGGGTGGTCGAGGTTCCGGGTGAGGCCAGCCTCGCGGTCCTGCACGAGGTCGTGCAGGACGCGATGGGCTGGACCAACTCCCACCTGCACGAATTCGAGATCGACGGTGTCCGCTACGGGCTGCCTGATCCGGATTGGGACACCGGCACGCTCGACGAGGCCAAGACGAAGTTGTTCCGGGTGCTGGCTGCCGGTGATGACGCCGGCTACGTCTACGACTTCGGCGACAACTGGCACCACGTTTTGGTCGTCGACGCGGTCACCATCCCAGAGCCTGGGGTGCGGTACCCACGCTGTGTCGAGGGTCAGGGTGCGTGTCCGCCCGAGGATGTGGGCGGGGTGTTCGGCTACTCGGAGTTCGTCGACGCACTCGCCGATCCCGATCATGCTGAGCACGCCGAGCGGGTCGAGTGGTGGGGCTCGGACCGGTTCGACCCACACCACTTCGACCTCGTCGCCACCGACCGAGCGCTGGAGCGTTTGGCCGGGGCGAGCGCGACGGCGCGGTCCTGATCCACCGCGAGGGGTCGTTCAGGGCAGACGGCGCAAACAGATCAACGCGCACGCCAGTTTCAGCAAGGCCTCGATGCTGGTGCGGGAGCGTTCGTAGCGCAGCCCGAGCCGCCGGAACGACAGCAGCCAGGCCATCGTGCGCTCCACGACCCACCGGACCCGGCCGAGCCGGGAGGAGTCTTCGACTCCGCGGCGAGCGATCCGCACCCCGATCCCGCGCCCGGTCAGGTAGCGGCGACACCGTGGATAGTCGTAGCCCTTGTCGGCGTGCAGCTTGCCGGGACGCCGCCGCGGGCGTCCGGCCTGGCCGCGCCGTTCGCGGACGCCGGGGTTGGTGTCGAGCAGCTCGGCCAGTATCCGGCTGTCGTGGGTGTTCGCGCCGGTCACGACCGCGTGCAGCGGCAGGCCGTTGCGGTCGCACAACACGTGGTACTTCGACCCGGCCTTCCCACGATCGGTCGGCGAGGGCCCCGTCTGTTCGCCGCGGCGCTTGGCGCGCACGCTGACCGAGTCCACCGCAGCTCGCGACCAGTCCAGAACCCCGGCCTGGCCGAGCCGATCGAGCACTACTCGGTGCAGCTCATCCCAGACCCCCGCCCGCTGCCAGTCGCGTAGCCGTCGCCAGCAGGTGGTCCCTGATCCACAGCCCAACTCGGGCGGCAGGTCGTTCCAGCCGATCCCCGTGGTCAGCACGAACACGATCCCCGCCAGCGCGGCCCGGTCCGGTACTGGTGGCCGGCCGGTCCGCGCGCCTCGCCGACGTGGCCGAGGACGGGGAAGCAGCGGCTCAATCAGCTCCCACAGCTCGTCGGTGACCAGTCGTTCGACCGTCGATGCCCTTGCCATCAACTCTGAGCATCACCCGACCAGGTCCATCTACATAGGACCAACACGCCCCGACTTCTGCAACGACCTCTAAATCGCTGTCGGTTGTTAGGCTGCGGCATGGCGACTCGGGGACCGAAGCCGGCGCGGATCATCCTGACCGACGACGAGCGGTCCCAGCTTGAGTGTCAAGTCCCGGGTTCGATAGAGGCTCGGTTCTCACGCTCCGGCGGGTTGCCGGGCGGGTTCTGTGACGGCGTGCAGGGCCTCGTGCTCAACGGGCGGGATCAGGCCGAGCTCGCCGTGTAGGCGGCGGTGGTTGTACCAGTCGATGTACTCGGCGACGGCCAGCTCGAGGTCGTCGGTGCCTCGCCACGGGCCCCGGTTGCGGACGAGTTCAGCCTTGAACAGCGAGTTGAACGCCTCCGCCATCGCATTATCGTAGGAATCGCCGACCGACCCGACTGAAGCCACAGCGTCGACTTCGGCGAGTCGCTCGCCGTACCGCACGGCGACATATTGGACTCCGCGATCCGAATGGTGTATCAACTCGGAGAGGTCCGCGCCCGCCCGTTGCCGGGTCCAGATCCCCATGTTGAGCGCGTCCAGCGCGAGATCGGTGTACAGGTTACGAGAGAGCTGCCAGCCCACGATCCGTCGGGAGAACACGTCCATCACGAAAGCCGCGTACACCCATCCAGAGAACGTGCGGATGTAGGTGATGTCAGCGACCCACAGGCGGTCCTGGGCGGGTGCGGTGAAGTCCCGTTCGACCAGGTCCGGGCGCCTGTCCGCGCCCTTGGCTCGGACCGTGGTGCGCGGCACACGCAGCCGGGACACTCCACGGAGCCCGTTGCGGCGCATCAGTCGTTCCACGGTGCAGCGAGCGACCCGGCGGCCGCCTACTCCGCCTTCCCGACATAACGCCGCCCACACCTTCCGGCTGCCGTAGACGCTGAAGTTGTCGCGATGCACCCGTTCGATCTCTTTCAAAGTCTCGGCGTCGGTGAGTGCCCGCGCCGAGGGCGGTCGCTTCTTCGACGCATGGAAAGTGGACGGGGCGATCGGAACACCGGCGTCCTTCAACACCGCGCAGATCGGCTCGACCCCGAACTGTGTCTTGTTCTCCTCGATATAGTCGAGGACTACCTGCTGGGGCGGTCGAGCTCCGCCGCGAAGAAAGCCGAAGCCGACTTGAGAATGGCGTTCGCCCGGCGCAACTCCCGAACCTCACGTTCGAGCTCTGCGAGCCGGGTCGCGTCGTCGGTGGTCGTGCCCGGCCTGGTGCCGTTGTCGATCTCGACCTGCTTGACCCAGCCCCGCAGCGTCTCCGGGTTGATCCCCAGCTGCTCGCCGATGCGCTTGAAGATGTTCCCGCCCGCGGACGCCGGGTCGGCCTTGGCGTCCAACACGAGCCGGATCGCTCGCTCCCGCAGCTCGTCGGGGTACTTCCTCGGGGCGGCCATCGGTCGATCATCCTCCAGGCTTGATGGTCTCCATCAAACCCGGGACGAGACAGAGTCGTGGGCGCGGCGACGAACCAGCGCGGCCGGGTTGGCCACCCGGAGCAAGATCGTGCTAGCTGCCGCCGAGGGTAGGTCGAACACCGAGGTCGCGGCCTGGTTGGGGGTGTCGCGACCGACGGTGACGACGTGGCGGTCCCGTTTTGCCGAGCACCGCCTCGACGGGTTGGTCGACGAGCCGCGGCCGGGGCGTCCGCGCACGGTCACCGACGAGCAGGTCGAGCGCCTGGTCGTGCTGACCTTGGAGACGACACCGGCGGATGCGACTCACTGGTCGACCCGCTCGATGGCAGCCCACCTAGGCATGTCGCAGACGACGGTGTCGCGGGTGTGGCGGGCGTTCGGACTGGCGCCGCACAAGACCGACTCCTGGAAGCTGTCGAAAGATCCGTTGTTCGTGGACAAGGTCCGCGACGTCGTCGGTCTCTACCTCGACCCGCCCGAACGCGCGCTGGTGCTGTGTGTGGACGAGAAGACCCAGATCCAGGCTCTCGATCGCACCCAGCCCGTCTTTCTGATGCTGCCCGGCAGCCCGGCGCGGGCCAGCCACGACTACGTCCGCAACGGCACCTCGAGCCTCTACGCCGCCCTCGACATCACCACCGGCAAGGTCATCGGCTCCCTGCACGCCCGCCATCGGGCGGTCGAGTTCGGCAAGTTCCTGCGCACCCTCGACCGCGAAGTCCCCGCCGAGCTCGACGTGCACCTGGTGCTGGACAACGCCTCCACCCACAAGACCCCGGCGATCCGCCGCTGGCTGGCCGCTCACCCGCGGTTCGTCCTGCACTTCACCCCGACCAGTTCGTCATGGCTCAATCTCGTCGAGCGCTGGTTCGCCGAGCTGACCACGAAGAAGCTGCGGCGTTCCACCCACCGCTCGGTCCGCGCGCTCAACGCCGACGTCCGAGCCTGGATCAAGACCTGGAACGACGATCCCAAGCCCTACGTCTGGACCAAAACCGCCGACGAGATCCTCGACAGCGTCGCTCACTACTGCAAACGAATCACTGACTCAGGACACTAGGGCGTCTCGGAGATGCTGGTCGGTCGCGGTGTGGCGGGCTCGAACAGGGTGGTCTGGCCCGCCACCGCGGTGGTGGTGGCGGGGTTTCGGGCGGTGCACTTGCGGCAGTTCGCCGGGTCGGTGGTGGCGCTGAGATCACCGGTGGTGGCCAGCCCGGACCAGCTCTGGTGGCAGGCGGGTACGGGCAGCTGTAGGTCGCCGAGCCAGTCGCGCCAGGTCACGTCGTGCACGACGCGGGAGTGTCCGATCCGCAGACGGTGCCCGGCGAACGCGGCCGCTTGGGCGCGGGCGTAGCTGGCGGGGTCGAGCCGGGCGCGGGGGATCAGCTCCAGCGGTGCGACCACGACAGCCCTCCGGGTGTAGCTCCGACTCGCAGGTCAAAGCCCAGGCTCGCACGGACCACCGACAGTTACCGACGTCGTGACCGGACCACACCTGCCGGGTACAGCCCGCCCGCGTGCCCAGCTCGGGTCCGAGGGCAAGCGATCACGCAGTGCCAGCGCAGTGATCGCGCGGCAGCCGGGAGCGCCAGCGACCCGTGCAGTGGCCCCTGGGCCTCTAGCGTCCCCGCCCGGCTGCCGCGGCGGGCATGGCACCGGACTCCGAGTCGCCGCCGGCGCGGGCCGGATCCGGACGGACGGCCGCGAGAGGTGCGGGGTGGTGTTCAGGCCAGTGGGCAGCAGGTTCGGTGTTCCTAGTGCCTCGTCAGGCAACGTTGGGTAGGTAATCCGGCCTGCGGATCTTGGACTCGGGCGCGAAGTGTTTCTTGGGTCGGGCGTGGCGGTTGGCCCAGCGGATGTAGCCGGCGATCGCGGCTTCCTGGGCGGTGTGGGAGGGGTAGTCGCTGCCGTCGAGGGTGAAGTAGCGCAGCGCGGTGAACTCCGACTCGATCCAGTTCAGCCAGGACGCGTTCGTGGGGGTGAGCACCAGCTCGACGTCGTGGTCGTGGCACCAGTGCGCGACATCGGTGCGCAGGTGCGGGGAGAAGTTGTCGCAGACCACGTGCAGACCGCCGGTGGGGAAACGGCGGCGCAGCTGGCGGAGGAAGTCGAGGAACTCGCGGCCGCGTTTGCGGTCACGGAGCCGGTAGAACAGCTGCCCGGAGGCCAGGTCCAGACCGGCGAACATGTGCCGGACCCCGCTGTGACGGCTATAGGTGGCCCGTAGCCGGGCCGGGCGCCGGATCGGGAACCAGCCCCGACCGGGGCGGGGCAGCAGGTTCAGCGGCCCGAACTCATCGACACAGATCACCCGCGCACCCGGTTCGAGGCGACCGTCGGCGGCGCGGTCGTAGAGGTCGAGGATCCGGTTCATCTTCTCCACGAACCGCGGGTCCCGGCTGGCCTTCCAGGTCTTCGTGGCCTGCCAGCGGACCCCGGCGTCACGCAGGACCTGGCGGACGGTCTCGACGCTGATCACGACCCGGTGTGCGGCGGCGAGGTGTTCGACCAGCTTGGCCAGGCTCCAGGTGGTGAACGGCAACCCGACCTGCTGGGGCGGGTTGCGAGCGACCCGGCAGATCAGCTCACGGACGTGGGGACCGAACCTACGGGGTCGGCCCCCGCTCCATTTTGGGTCCAAAGCGGCGAAGCCCTGCTGGTTGAACGCGTGGATCACCTCCCGCGCGTACTGCGGCTTCGCCGCGAACATCATCGCGGCCTCGGTCGCGGTCCGGCCCTGCACCGAGGCCAGCACGATCCCCGCCCGCCGCAACCGGACCCGGTCCCGCGCCGTGCGCGTGATCCTGACCAATCGCTGGGCCTCGTCCGGGGTCAGTCCCCGGACGAACACCTCCGGCTGTCGCGCCACGGCCATCACCTCCGGCGCACAGCCTCCTGCGCCAGACCGGGACGGATCAAGCCGACACGATTACGTCCCCCACGTTCCCGGACGCGGCACTAGTATGACCGCCGCCTCATAACCAGATCAGTGCGGAGCCAGGGTCGCCTCGCGGGGGTTGGGGAAGCCGAGGGACTTGTACCCCGGCGCCCGCTTGGCCAACGACGAGGCGAGCACAGCGGTCAGATCGTCGTGGTAGTCGTGCACCTCGGCCGTTGTCTTGCCGGGGTGCGGTCTGAGCACGCGGCCGGCGAACTGTACGAGGCGCCCCTTGAAGGCGATCGGCGCTGCGAGAAAGAGGGCGTCGAGAGCGGGACAGTCGAAGCCTTCCCCCACGTAGGGCCCGGTCGCCACGACGAGCAGCGGCGCCGGCCCTGGTTCAAGACGGGCCAGAGCGGCCTTGCGTTCCCGGACGCCCATCCCGCCACGCAGGACCACCGGATCCCGGCCCTCCTCTCGCAGCTTCGCCGCCAGCGTCTCGACGTGGCTCTTCCACTGGGTCAGGACGAGGCAGTTCCTCCCGCGTCCCAACGCCTCGAGAACGTCACCGACGACCTGGTCCGTGCGCGTCTCGTCGGCGGCGAGGTCTCGGTAGATCGCCGCCATCCCGCCCGGCTTCGACGGATCCGCGTCACCGAGGTACTCGTACGAGGTCGGATGCACAACCAGCTGCCGCTCAGGGGCGTCGGCGGCCCCCAGCGTGCCCGCCGGCGGGGGTGTCACCGTGTGCCGGATCGGACCGAGCTGGTGGTGGATGAGCTCATCGAGGCCGTCGCGTCGGTACGGGGTCGCGGTCAAGCCGACCCATCGCTTCACCCGGATCTGCCGGGCCGCGTTCTCGAACGCGGCGGCGGGCAGGTGATGACACTCGTCCACGAGGACGAGCCCGTATCCCGCGGTCAGCTCCGCGACGTCCTGACGGCGGGCCAGTGTCTGCAGAGTGACGACATCGACGACGCCCCGCAGCGAGGACCGTCCAGCGCCCAGCTGGCCCGCCCGAACACCCAAGAACTCTCTGACGCGGCTCCGCCACTGATCCGCCAACGCCTTGCGATCCACCAGGATCAGCGTGGCCACACCGTGCTCCGCGATCAACGCACATCCCATGACGGTCTTCCCCGCACCCGGCTCTGCGACGAGCACACCGAGGTCGTGAGCAGCGAGGTCCGAGACGGCGGCAGCCTGGTCCTCGCGCAGCGTCACCGACAGCTCGAAGCTATGGCTCTCGCCGTCGGTGCGCTCGTCGGCGATCTCGACGCAGCTCCCCGCCTCCTTCAGCACCGAGACGATCCGCTCACCGAGGCCGCGGGGCAGGACGAGGCGACCGTCCACTGTCTCGTCGTAGCTCAACAGGAACCGGGGCACGTTCCACGTCGACAGCCGTCGCCGCTGCCGCTCACCGAACAACGGATTGCTCATCGACGCCGCGTGCTTGAGCGTCCCCAGTGCTGCCGGAGTCAGCTCCGACACGGCCACCTCACAACCAGCCTCCAGCCGTAGCCCGACTACAGCCGCTGATCTCGGCCTTGTCCGCGTCGACATGGCGGGGGCCAAGTTCTCGACTGCCCCACCCACCTTCACCGCCCCGACCCGACCGGCGAGACGGGTGACCTCAGCAGGGGACAGTCGGTGCACTCCGGACAGGTACGCCCACTGATCCTCGTGCGGCTCGAGAGTGCCCAGGTCGAGGAACACCGTCGCGCCGTCCTTGCGCGCCCGGCCGTGGAGCGGGGCCGCGATCAGGTTCCCGATGCCTCCGGAGGACGGCAGGACGTCCTGGGAGGGGAACAGACGGTCGTAGCTGCGCAAATCCATCCGTCCGCGGACAGCGATCGTCTCCCGGAGCAGCCCCATGCCCAGAACTCTGGCCGCCGCTGCCGAGACCGCACCGGAGAAAAAGATCCACACATGCGCACCGATCCCAGACCGGGACACCTCCAGAGCCGCAGGCACACCGGCCGCCCTGGCCGCCTTGAGATACGCCAACGCGTCGAGCATCGCCGCGGGACCGTCGAAGTCCACCGCAAGCCACCGACAGGTGTCTCCCGGCATCAACGGGTACAGCCCGATGTGGTCGCGACCCGACAGGTGTGCTGCGATGACGTCGTCGCCAAGACGCAGGCGCGGACGGTCCGTGCCCCTGCGCCACCCACCGGTGACCGCCGGAACCCAGCCCGACTTCCCCGATCTCTCGTTCTCCCAGCGGATCGCATAGACGTCCTCGCGTGCCGCGAACATCGCCCTGAAGAAAGCCACCTTCTGCTGCGGTGTCGACGACGCCGTCACCATGCCGGGGCGCTCCAGGAACAACCCCGACTGGGACGGAACCGGGGTGCGGGCCTGCTCTGACGTCAGCCCCAGCAGACGCAGCAGCCGCGCGTTCTCTGCGCGCAGCCGAGCAAGCTCACGCTCGAGGTCCCCGGTCGCCACGGACCTCACGATGCCACGGCTACGCGGAAACCGGCGATCAGCAGGACCCGGCCACGAGCTCAGCCTGGTCGATCCGCGCGACGAAACTCGACTTGCGCTGATGGCGAGCACGCAGCTCAGCGAACCGAACACCGAACCCACCCGGCTGGCCTGTCCGCTCGGCGACGACCTGTAGGTCCTCGAGCAGCGCGACCGCAGCGTCGTACTCGGCCGGCTTCCTGGTAGCGATCATCGCTTCGACCCGGGACCAGCCACCCTGCACGTCCGCGGACAGCGCCGCGAGGCGCCGTTCCCGCGCCGCCGCGCGCTGGCGTTCCTGCTCCGCTTCTGCCTCCGCGCGCACGATCTCGGCACGCCGATGCTTCTCCTGCCGGACCAGGTGAGCGGCATCCAGCAGCTCGGCCACCATCCGACGTGGGCGCGGCCCGCCCACAACCCTTTCCAACTTGATCTCCGCCGGTCTGGATCAGCACCATCACCGCCTGGACCAGGGCCGTTGCCCGGCCGGGGCAGTTGCGGATCTTGCGGGGCACCTGCCACGACTTGAGCTGGGCGTTCGCTCGTTCTCCTGGGCCGCGTTGACGGGCGTGTGCGGCGTTGACCTGCTTCTGCGCCACCGACAGCCGCCGGTAGCGGCCGGTGTCCGGGTCGAGGTGGCGACGGCGCTGCGGGACTCGGACCGTCGGGCCGCCGCCTTGGTAGGCGGTGTCGGCGATGACCTGGATCTCGGCGTCGTTGAGCTTCTCGATCAGGCCGTGTTCGCGGGCGGCGCCCATGTCGTGGCGGGCCCCGGGCAGCGCGGGAGAGGCCCACACCAGCCGACCGGCCGGGTCAGCGAGAACCTGCACATTCACTCCGTGGCGCTTGTGTTTCCCGGAGAAGAACGCCCGGTCATAGCCCGATCTCATGCCGACCCGGTCGATCGCCAGCAGCGTGCCGTCGAGGATCACGAACGCCTTACGCCGGGCCACGTCGAGCGCCTCGTCCAGGCCCGGTGCGACCGCGGCGAGGACGTCGACGCCCTCGCGGACGTAGCGGAACACCGTCGTGGTGCCAATCCCGAACCCGCCGGCCAGCGCGGTGTAGGTCTCGCCCTTGTTCAGGTACGCCAGCACCAGCAGCGCCTGTTGTCCGGGCGGGAGTCGGCGCCACCTGCTGCCGAGGTCCTTGCGGTGCCGGCGTAGTGCGTCGGCGAGGGTCTGCAGGGCGCGGTTGGACACGGGCATCGATGACGGGTAGACAAGCACCGGTGAAGCTCCTGGTTGGCGCGGGTTGATCTCAGCAATCACCCATCTACCAGGAGCTTCACCTACTTCAGCGGCACCACGCCGTGGCCCGCCCGACCTCATGATCGCCAGGTTGGCAAAGGCTCAGTGGTGGATCCAGGGTAAGCTCTTGTGCATGATCCAGCCGCCCGACCTCGAAGCCCGTGTGGCCGCCTTGGAGACGCGCATCAGTGAGCTGGCCGCCGACGCACAGGCCGCACGCGAGGACGCCACTGCGGCCCGACACCTCGCAGCAGCGCGGGACCGCGATATCGCGGACTTGATGGTGAAGATTGACGCGAACCGCTCGGCGATCAACGCGCTCGGCGAGCAGACCCGCGAGCGGTTCGATCAGCTGGAGACTAAGGTTGACGGGGGGTTTGCTCAAATACGAGGCCAGCTGGACGGCACGGCCGCCGGCCTGGAGAGCATCACCGGACTGCTGACTACACTCATCGGCCAGCGGGGCGACGACAACCCAGAAAACCCACCACGCTGATCTGCAGACTATCCGCGGGCGGGTCGTGGCGGACGGACAGTCCCGAACCGATCTCCACGGTAGCGCCGATCCGCCGGCGTGTGGCGTTGGCAGGCGGAGACCTTCGAGGAGGCCTTGTTATGGTCCAGGTCACCGGGCTATCGTGCCCGCCGAACATGTGTGTGATGGCGGTGTGGTGGCCCGGAGGGGACGCGGATCATGATCGCCGGGCGGTAATCGGTTACCTGGCCGGACGCTTCGCGGCGATGGTGAGGATGTCGCGGTAGCGGGCCTGCAGGTCAGCGGCGAGGAGGTTCTCGTGGTGCGTCGCCCGGTTCCGGAGGGTGTGGAGGCGCTCGATGGGCCGGTCGACGTCCTTCTGCCGTGTTCCCGGGGGAACGCGGTGTGCAGGCGGCGTGACCACAGTGCGTGCAGTCGGTCACTTGGTGATCGTCGGTGCCGGAATCGGGGGCCTTTCGCTGGCCCTCTCGTTGCACGCCCGCGGCGTGCAGGTCACCGTCTTCGAGCGAGCGGACGAGCTGCGGGAGGTCGGCGCCGCGGTGGCGCTCTCGGCCAACGGGTTGCGGCTGTTGGAGGAGCTGGACCTGCTCGGGGAGCCGGAGGCGGTCGGGATCCAGCCGACCGAGCTGGTGCACTGGGGCTGGCGCGACGACCGCCGGGTCGCGGGGTTCACCGCCGGGTCGCGGGGTTCCCGGTCGGCTCGAACGGGTCCTACCGGGACCGGTTCCGCGCCCTCTACCTGGGCATCCACCGCGCCGAGTTCCCGCGGGTGCTCGCCGAGGCCTGCCCGGCTGGCATGATCCGGCTCGGAAGCGAGGTCATCACCGTGACTGACCACGGTGGCCACGTCACCGTCGGGCTGGCTGACGGCAGCACCGCGACGGTGTCGGTCGTCGTCGGCGCCGACGGGGCGCACTCCCGGCTGCGCGCGCTGGTCGAACCGGGCGCCGCATCCGTCTACACCGGCACGTCGGGTTTCCACGGCCTGGCGGCCATCGCCGACCTACCCTCACTGAGCCCTTTCCAACCTGCCGTTCCGGCAGCTCAGGGGCCTGGTTGTGTGGGTGCAGACGCCGAGCTGGCGAGCCGGTGACCTGTGCAGCTGTGGTCAGAGCAGTTGCGCTGCAACCTTCGCGATCTCCTGACGCAGAAGCTCGCTGGTCAGGTTGAAAAAGGCTGTGAGACCCGCAGGCGATCCAGTTCTGGATGGGCCCGGACGCACACCTGCTGCACTACGCGATCGGCGCGCACGCCGAGACCGTCAACTTCCTCGCAGTCCTCGAGGGGCCCGCCCAGTGGGAGCACGGCGACGCCGTGCACGCGATGCTGCTGCACCACGGTCAGGGCGCGAACCAGTCTGTCGAGGACGCCGCCGTGCTCGCCGACCTGCTGGTCGCTCCTGGTATCCTAGACGGCGACCACTACGAGGCGTTCGCCCGGTACGGACGACTGCACCGCTGCCGCACCCGGCAAGTGCAGCGCAGCTCGCTGGTCACCTCCGGGTTGCTGCACCTGCCCGACGGGCGGGCCGCCGACGAACGCGACGCTGGACTGGCCGGGCTCGACCCGTGGCTGAGCTGGATTCACGGCGTCGATGCCCGGGCCGGGACCCGTCCGGTACCCGCCTGAGATCCAGACGCGAGTCATCTCAGTCCGGTGCGGGTGGGTCTTTGGACCTACAAGGTTCGTAGCCCTACCGTGGGAACCGCACCACCGGCCAAGAGAGGTGACGGCATGGATCTGCGGCAGCTCCGCTACTTCGTCGCGGTCGCCGAGACACGTCACTTCGGCCGCGCTGCCGAGGGGCTGCACATGGCGCAGTCGCCGCTGTCCCAGGCCATCCGCCAGCTGGAGAGCCAGGTCGGCGCGACCCTGTTCGACCGCACCACCCGTCGCGTCGAGCTGACCGCGGCGGGGGCCTCATTGCTGGAGGACGCCCGCCGGATCCTGGCGAACGTCGACGACGCCCGGCGCCGCGTCGAGCAGGTCGCCGCCGGAACCGAAGGGGTACTCACGGTCGGCGCAACCGACCTCGCCGCCTACCGGCTGCTGCCGCGGATGGCCCGCGTGCTCGCCCGCCACATGCCGGGGGTGACGCTGCGCTTCGTCCCCGGGCTGCTGACCGCCGCCCAAGAGGACGCGCTCGACAAGCGACGCATCGACCTCGCGGTTCTCCGGCCCCCGGTCGTCCGCCCGGAGGTGTCGACCCGCACCGTCGCGCAGGAACGGCTGATCGCGGCGCTGCCCGCCGGGCACCGGCTGGCCGGGCACGGCGCCGTCGCCCTGCGGTTCCCCCATGATCGGGGAGGCATCAGCTATAAGGGGTAGCGATGCCAGAGGTACGGAAGCGCTACGACCGGGAGTTCCGTGACGGAGCGGTCCGGGTCGTGGAGGAGACGGGCAAGCCGATCGCCCAGGTCGCCCGTGACCTGGGGGTCAACGAGGGCACGCTGGGCAACTGGGTGGCCCGTGCACGAGAGGCCCGCGAGGACACCGAGGGCCTGTCTCGCGGCGGCGTCGAGGAGCTCAAGCGGCTGCGCGCGGAGAACGCCGAGCTGCGGATGGAGCGTGATGTCCTCAAGCGATCCGTGGTCCTGTGGGTCAAGGAGGCGACGAAGTGAGCGTGGCCCGTTTCATCGCCGACCAGAGGACCTTCCACCGGGTGCCGCACACGCTGGCCTGCGCCCTGTTGGGGGTGTCGATCTCCTGGCTGTACAAGTGGCTCGACCGCGCCGCGCGTTCCGACGGTGGTGCCACCGCGACCGAGAAGCGCCGCTGTGCGTGGGACGCCGCCGTGGCCGTGGCGTTCGACGACGCCCAGCGGCTACACGGCTCACCCCGTCTGCACGCCGACCTGTGTGAGGCCGGATGGCGGGTGTCGGAGAAGACCGTGGCGGACTCGATGCGCCGCCAGGGCCTGGTCGCCCGCCGGATCAAGCGGCACAACGGGCTGACCCGCCAGGACCGCACGGCGCCGAAGTTCCCGGACCTGCTTCGTCGGGGTTTCACTGCGGCCGAGCCGAACCGCAGATGGGTCGGGGACATGACCGAGATCCCCACCGCGGCCGGGAAGTTGTATCTGGCCACGGTGATCGACCTGTACTCGCGGCGGCTGCTCGGCGCGGCCACGGGGCTGCACCCGAACGCCGAGCTGGCGTGTGCGGCGATCCGGATGGCGGTGGCGGCCCGCGGCGGGGCGGACCGAATCGCCGGGGTGATCTTCCACACCGACCGCGGGTCGACCTACACCGCGGGCGCGTTCACCGCTCTGTGTCGGCGGCTCGACATCCGTCAGTCGATGGGCCGGGTCGGGTCGTGTTTCGACAATGCCGCGGCGGAGGCGTTCTTCTCCAGCCTGGAGTGGGAAGTGCTGTCCCGCAACGACTTCGACACCATCAGTAGGGCGCGGGCGGCGGTCATCGACTGGTGTTACGGCTTCTACAACCACCGGCGGCGACACAGTGAGCCTTTCCCAGTAGGTGCTGGTTGATCATGTGGTTCGGTCGTGCTCGACGTGGAGGAGAACGAGCGCGGCGGCGGTGATCGCGCCGATCCGCCAGGGGCAGAAGCTGACCCGGCGTAGCGCCTTGAAGGTGGTCTTGAGCAGGGAGTTCCCGCGTTCGGCCACAGCCCTGACGGCGGAGTGCAGCGTGTTGACGGTGCGTTTGTCCACCGACAGTCCGCCGCCGGTGGGGGTCTTGAACGGGCAGGTCAGGCGGGTGTTCTCACCGTCGTAGCCGAGGTCGGCGAGCACGACGTGGGTGTCGTCGGTCCAGTCCTCGATCGCGTCGAGCAGGCCGGGGTGGCCGCGGGCGCAGGTGGTGTCGTGCTCGCGGCCCGGGCGCACCGGGGAGGTCCACAACGGCCACCCGTCAGGCGCGGTGAGGACCTGAACGTTCCCGCCGTGGACGTGGTGCTTGCCCGACCACCACAGATCCACTCCCGGGGTCGGTCCGGGAGTGCGGGAGCGGTCAGTGTGGATCACGGTGCCGTCGAGGTGAACGTGGGTGTGCCCGGCGGTGCGGGCCGCGAGCAGCGCGCCGGGCAGTCCAGGCGCGGCGGCGGCCAGGACGTCGATGCCTTCGTGCAGGTAGCGGTAGGTACTCGACAGGCTCAGTTGGTTGTCGGTGGCGAGCTGGGCGACCCGGGTCGCGTCGAGGAACCAGCGCAGCACCAGCACCGCGTGGCGGTCACAGTCCAGCGCCCGACGCCCGCGCCGGGTCCCGCGCCGGAGGCGTTCCTCGGCCAACAGCCGCGACAACATGGACGCGGTGGGCTCCCCGATCGGGAGCTCGGCGGTGTAGGTGACAGGATCGGGCACGCGGGACCTCGGTGGTGAGTCGATCTTTGAGCGGACCGACCTCTTCTACCGGGGTCCCGCACCCTCGTTGAGCACCTCCACGCCCCCGGCGTGTCGCCGCCAGCCGCTCCCCACTACTGGGAAAGGCTCAGTGCCGCCGCCGGGCTCTCACCGATCAACTACGAGAACGCCGCCCTCACCCGAGACGCGGCATAAGAACCCTCCACGATCTCGGGGGAACCGCAATGCTCGCAACCACTGAGGACGGCTCAGGTGAGAAACCGGCTCTGGGATGATGCGCGACAGCGTGGACAGGCACCCGAGATAGACCACCCGGCTGCCACCGTGAGCAGCTGCAGCAACGGGCGCTTGCCGGCGTTGAGCAGACTCGCCTGCATCAGTGGCGTCTGCGTCCGCGCTGACCGGTCCGTTGCTGCCGACGCTGGCGTCGCGACTCATCGCCAGGAACGAGGCACTGCCTTGATCTCGAGCCGATGACGGTGCCTGGTTTTCTGAAAGATGGTGGGCTTGGACTCAACCGGTCAGCGCAACAGTGCTCCGAATCTATCAGCCGGGGTGTCGAAATCAAGCGTTTTGCGCGGTCGGGTGTTGAGGCGTTCCGCGACGCGGTCGAGTTGGGCCTGGGTGATGTGGTCGAGCCGGGTGCCCTTCGGGAAGTACTGGCGTAGTAGCCGGTTGGTGTTCTCGTTCGTGCCACGCTGCCAGGGGCTGGCCGGGTCGGCGAAGTAGACGTCCAACCCGGTCCGGGCGGTGACGATGGTGTGGCGGGCCAGTTCCATCCCGCGGTCCCAGGTCAGCGACTTGCGGACGTGTTCGGGCAGTCGGGCCATCTGCCGGGACAGTTGGTGGGCGACGGTGTGCATGTCGCGCCCTCCGAGCGCGACCAGCACGGTGAACCGGGTCGCGCGCTCGACCACGGTCGCGATCTGGGTGGTGCCACGCCCGAGCAGCAGATCACCTTCCCAGTGCCCGGGCACCGCCCGATCAGTCACCTCGGCGGGCCGGTCGTGGATGGAGACCGCGCCGGGGATCTGCGAGCGCCACTGCCCACCGGTGGTGTTGTGCACGTTACGCCGGATCGGACGGCCCGACCGCAGGTGTTTCTGCAGGTCTTTGGCCAGCACACCGCGGGTCTGCACGAACAGCGACTTGTAGATCGTCTCGTGTGACACCCGCATCCCCGATCCCGGAGCGTAGTGCTTGGCCAGGTGCCCGGCGATCTGCTCGGGCGACCAGTCCTCACCCAGTCTGGCAGCGACGAACCCACACAGCAGCGGACGACGGGCGAGCAGACACGTCTTGGGGCGCTGGGCCCGGCGCCAGGCGCGGTCCTCGGCGTCCACAGCACGGTAGGCACGCCGACCCTTGTTGCGGGCGACCTCCCGGCTCACCGTCGAGGCCGGACGACCGAGCCCAGCCGCGATGGCCCGGATCGAACGATACTGGGCCAGACCACGAGAGATCTCCTCCCGCTCGGCCGCGGTCAGCGTCCCCGGTCGGCGACGACGTGATGGCGGCACGTAGCCACCGGTGGACTTGAGCACCGTGAACACCGACCCCGGCGGGCGTCCGATCGCCCGAGCGATGTCACTGATCGACTCCCCACGCCCCCACCGGACCCACAGATCCGCGCGGTCGGCATCGGACATCCCAGGTCGTCCCAGTCGCGCCATCCCACACCCCTATCATGATCAACTACCCGGGTGTTGCGCTGACCGGTTGAGTCCAAGGGCGTGTCGCGCTGTCCTGATTTCAGAAAACCGGGCAGGATCACCGCCATGGCGAGAAGACCGACAGGGCGCCCGTCGAAGGGCCCGCGTGCAGTGGTTCTTCCACGGGTACTGCTGGCCGACGATCTTGCGCTCAAGACGCTGGCCACCAACCTCGGCTGGTACGTCTCGGAGACCGCTGCGAAGCTCATCAACATCGGGCTTCAGCACGTCGACGAGCTCCCAGACGAGCTGCCCCTCCGAGTCCCCCGCAGCGAGTCAGCAGGCTTCACAGCCCGGATCCCTCTCACCGACGACCAGGTCGTCCGTGAGATCGCTCGGGAACGCGACCGCAGCATCTCGCTCGTCGCCGGCTCACTGATCCACCTGGGCCTGCGCTACCGCAACGAGATCCCGGGCCAGATCCCGGTCCAGTACAACCGCCCGGAGCAGCCCCTGACCAAGGCCTCCTAAAAGAACGAGACGGTCTCCCTGCCAGGAGACCGCCTCGGATCGTTCTCGCGTCAGCCGGACCTGCACCCACCTGATGCCGTAGCCCCGGCGAACCGGGGCCGTTACCCCACCTGCGAAGAAGGGGCGCTTTCGCGTGTCCAGGATACATCCTGGGCCGGGAGCCAACCACCTTAGACACGGGGCGAATTCGTCATGCCCGGAAAACCGCCGCTCACCAGCGGCGGAGACCGGGTTCTGCATCCGCTGCTACGAGCACGGCGCGTTCACCCTGGCCTCCGGCCCCACCTCCGACCTCTGCCTCATCCACCAGCTCCCCCTCGGCGCGCAACCGCCCGCCGGTGACTTCGGCATCCGCTACACCGCCAGGGCCCGGCGCACCCCACGCGGCCGCGCCGCCCGCCCGCCCGCGGGCCCCACCAGCGGGCCCGGGCGCCCGAGCCGCGCCCTGCCTCCTACCGCCCGGGCGCGCGCCCGCGGTGTCACCCGCGCTCGCGCCCGACACGCCCGCGGGTTCACCCCGCACCCCGGGTGGCGCAACTTCATCGACCTCGAGTGGCGGGTGCTGACCTCCCAGCCCGAGGCCCTCGAATACATCGCCCGCCTCGTCGATGACGAGGAGTGGCGCTCGGACAAGCGCGCCAGCTGGTCTGCGATCCTGCGTCGCCTGGTCTGCCACATGGACTGGGACACCGGCCTGATCACCGGGCTCACCACCGACCGCCTCGGTGCCGCCGGCGGCCGCGCCGCCCGCACCGTGTCCCGCGTCCTGGCCTGGGCCCGCGACCGCGGCCTGCTCGTCGTCGTCGAAGCCGGAGCCAGCGCCGAGTTCCTCGGCACCGACACCGGCCGCACACCGACCTACGCTCTGGTCAGCCACAGCCCCCTCCCCCAGCTCACCGCGCCGACCGACCACACACACGAACACCCAGCTCAGACCACTGTGGATAAAAGTGGCGACCTCCCCACTCCCCATGTGAGTCTTAAGCCCTTGTCGGGCGGCAGACGGTCGATGGCCACCAAGCCCAGCAAGTGGCACCCCTACGACGTCCCCGACACCCCCGGTGCCAGGAACCAAGCCACCCTCACCCTGCTCACGCTTCTCGGCCTAGGAGGCCGACAACGGGGCACGATCGACATCTGGCGTGCCCGGTCGCTGCTCAAACCGTGGTGGGAGGCCGGTGTCGACGACGGGCTCAGACTGACCCCCTAGCGTCGGCTTGGGATTGACCCCCTCTGCACGACGCTGAGGGGGTGTTGTCGGTGGAGGACTGGGCCGAGATCCGTCGTCTGCATCGGGCCGAGGGTGTCCCGATCAAGGAGATCGCCCGCCGGCTGGGGGTGGCCCGCAACACGGTGCGCTCCGCGTTGCGGGCGCCGGGCCCGCCGAAGCGGGAACGGGGCCCGCGGGGATCGCTGGCGGATGCGGTCGAGCCGCAGGTGCGGGCATTGCTGGCGCAGTTCCCACGCATGCCGGCCACGGTGATCGCAGAGCGGATCGGGTGGGAGCACTCGCTGACCGTGCTCAAGGACCGGATCCGCCAGATCCGCCCCGAGTATGTCGGGATCGACCCGGTCGACCGGGTCGCCTACGCACCGGGCGAGATCACCCAGTGCGACCTGTGGTTCCCCGAGACCACGATCCCCGTCGGCCCAGGCCAGGAACGGGTCCTACCGGTGCTGGTGATGACGCTGGGCTACTCGCGGTTCTTGTCCGCGACGATGATCCCCTCGCGCCAGGCCGGGGACATCCTGTCCGGGATGTGGCAGCTGATCAGCGACGTCGGGCGGGTGACCCGCACGCTGGTCTGGGACCGGGAGTCTGCGATCGGCGGGACCGGGCGGGTCTCGGCACCGGCCGCTGCGTTCGCCGGCACTCTGGCCACCCGGATCCGGCTTGCCCCACCGCGGGATCCGGAGTTCAAGGGGCTGGTCGAACGCAACAACGGCTACTTCGAGACCTCGTTCCTGCCCGGACGTCGCTTCGCCTCCCCAGCCGACTTCAACCACCAGATCGACGACTGGCTGGCCCGGGCCAACACCCGCACCGTCCGAGCGATCGGCGGCCGCCCGGTGGACGTGCTCGCCCACGACTACGCGGCGATGACTCCGCTGCCGCCGCTGGACCCGCCGATCGGGCTGGCCCAGCGGATCCGGCTGGCACGGGACTACTACGTCCGCGTCGATGCCAACGACTACTCCGTGGATCCGCAGATGATCGGCCGGTTCGTCGATGTCGCCGCCTCACCGCGCGAGGTCGTCGTCTACTGCGCCGGCCAGGTCGTCGCCCGTCACGACCGCAGCTGGGCCCGCCACGCGGTGATCACCGACCCGGCGCACCAGCACACCGCCGCGGCGATGCGCCGCGCCCTGGCCCACGACCGCAACACCCGACAGGCCGCAGCACGCCGTCACCTCGACGGCCACCCGGTGACCCTGCGCGCACTGCCCGACTACGACGCCCTGTTCGGTGTCGACTTCGTCTCCACTGCCGAGGAAGCGAGCAGCTCATGACAACCACACCACCGAAGATCACCACCGACCCCGCTGGGAGCTCGGGGCCGGCCGGTCCGGTGCTGGCCGCGGTCCCCGACGGACTGCCGGCGATGATCGCCTACCTGACCCGGGTCCTGAAGACCCCGACCATCGCGGCCAGCTGGGAACAGCTTGCCGCCCAGGCCCGTGAGGAGAACTGGTCGCACGAGGAGTATCTGGGCGCGCTGCTGCAGCGCCAGGTCGCCGACCGCGAGTCCAAGGGCACGGTCATGCGGATCCGCACCGCGCACTTCCCCCAGGTCAAGACCTTGGAGGACTTCAACCTCGACCATCTGCCCTCGCTGCGCCGCGACATCCTGGCCCACCTGGCCACGAGCACGTTCGTCGCCAAGTGCGAGAACGTGATCCTGCTCGGCCCGCCCGGGATCGGGAAGACCCACCTCGCGATCGGGCTCGGCGTCAAAGCCGCCCACGCCGGCTACTCGGTCCTGTTCGACACCGCCAGCAACTGGATCACCAGACTCGCCGCCGCGCACCAGAGCGGCCGGCTCGAGGCCGAGCTGAAGAAGATCCGCCGCTACAAACTGATCATCATCGACGAGGTCGGCTACATCCCGTTCGACCAGGACGCAGCGAACCTGTTCTTCCAGCTCATCGCTTCCCGCTATGAACAAGGCAGCGTCATGGTCACCAGCAATCTGCCCTTCGGCCGCTGGGGCGAGACCTTCTCCGACGACGTCGTCGCCGCAGCCATGATCGACCGCCTCGTCCACCACGCCGAAGTCCTGACCCTGTCCGGGGACTCCTACCGCACCCGCGCCCGACGCGAGCTCCTGGCCAAACACAACCGCGCCAGCAACGACTGACCATCACCACACCACGCCGGGGGTCAGTTCCAATCCGTCGCTACGGGGTCACTCCCAACCCGCCGTTGACAGCCGGCGCGACCGTCGCCGGACTGCGCCACGCACTCGAACACCACCCCGACTACCCCGACCGACCGCGTGGACCGGTCACCACCGGTGCCCGCGACCCCCTGCGGGTCATCGGCGCCCGCCTGCGCCCCTGGCAGGGACGCCTCGGCGAGATCCGCGCCGTACAGATCGGCCGAATGCGCGCGACCAGCGGCACAAGTAGCAGTCCCACCACTACCTCGCCGCCGGCACAGGCGCTGCGGGACCGGCCGGCGGGACGAGGGGCGCGGATGGCCGCCAGGGAAGCGCTCAGCGAGCACCTCCGCGAGCTGCGCGAAGCCCGCGACCTCCCGTCGAGCGGTCCCCAAGGACCACCGCACCGGTCCGGGACGAGGACCAGGCGGACCCGATGAGCTGGCCGCCCTCCGACCACAGCAGGACCCTCCAGCCCCGAGCCGAGCCGGGAGAGGCCCCGGGAGAGCGCTCCTACCCTCCGTCAAGTCCAAGATCACCAAGCAGGAGGAGTAGGACCATGCGGGTTCTCAAGTCCACGATGATCGGCCTCGCACTCGGGGTCGCCACGCTGACGTCGGTCGGTGCCGGGGTCGCCGTCGCAGCCCCCATTACCCCTGCCCAGTCCCCAACCTGGAGCTACGTCGCGACCTACGCGAACAGGGGTGCGTGCGAGGAGGCGATCGCTGCCTACCGGGGCAGGCCCGACACCTCTGAGTACCGCTGCATCTCCAACGGGAACCCGACCCAGAGCCAGGAAACCAGCTGGTCGCTCTACAACCTGCGGTACTGACCACGACCGACCGCACCGCCCCAGACGACGACGGCCGTCCCGGAAGGAGACCGGGGCGGAGTCGTCAGGTCCCAGCGATGACGATCCGGATGCCCTCCGGGGCCGGGGTATCCAGGTCGGTCACCTGGACACCGTTGAGGCGAACTCGCCCGGCCTCGAAGTGCATCGCGAGTCGGTCGCCCAACAGAGCCGCCCGGGTTCGTACGGTCGGGACGTCCTGCGGCGCGGTCTCATCACTCACGCCGGCCATCCTCTCCCCACGTCACCGGGACGCCTTCCGCAGGTCCGACACCCGGGACCGGGACAGCCGGAGCACGCTCGCGATCTCCGTCCCGGACAGCCCGAGATCGTCGAGCAGCGCGACGGCGGCTCGGGACTCCTTCGCCGCGGCCTCTTGCTCCCGCTGCGCAGCGCGGGTCCGGGCGCGGGACGCTGTGATGCGCTCCTGCACGGCGGTGTCGAACGTCGGCCGGATCTCGACCGGCGCGGCTGCGTCGCGGTCGTCGAGCGCGAGATAGTCCCGGACCATCGCCTCAGCCCCGCCGAGGGTGCGGGACTGCGTCACCCCGACCTCGGTGCCGTGCTCGTCGGCGATGTGGAGTTCCCATCCGCGCTCCCACCGGCGCGCGGTCACGAAGTACCTCACTGCAACCACCCTTCCGGCAGGCACGCCATGCGCTTGCCGATGCTGCGCACCACCCCGGGAGAGATGGTGCGGTGCCGGGGGACCGGCGTGGTGTGGGCGCCGCAGGGGCAGCCCCACTTGGTGTGCGGCCCGGCCTCGGACAACACGCGGCAGTCGTGGGCGAGGAGCGCCCGCTCGACGTCGCGGAGCTTCATGGAGGGGACCACGCCACCGATTGTACGGCTCCCACGTACGGAGTTGTCCACCCCGGGTGAACAATCCTATGGGGCGCCGGGGCCCCGACCGCCGCGACGCAGCTTCCCCGACGCGAGATCCGCGATGATTTGGTCACCGAACGCCAGATCGCCCCGCACCCCGGACCGGATGATCAACCACGCCTCCGACGCCTGCGACGCGCGCTCCCGGGAGATCCCCTCCGCCAGGTAGGCGTCCCGGACGTCGTGCACGCACGCCGACAGCTCGTCGCCGTACAGGCCCTCCATCGCGGCCCTCACCGACGGGTCCCGGGCCACGACCTCGTCGTACCGCATCCGCGCATCGTCGGACACGGCCTGGATCCGCGCCACCGCCGCGTCGGGCAGCTCCTCCGCGGACGGCCCGCCGCCGGTCAACGCTCGCCGGCCTTCCACCGTCGGATCGCGTCCCGCATCCCCCACGCCGGGTCCTCGCGACGCCGCCGACGCACCTCCTCGTCGTGGGCGTCCCATCGGCGCTGCACCTCCGTGCGCAGCTCGACCAGGTACGCCCGCCCCTCGTCGGTGGGGTGGCCGTCCGCATCGACGAGGCCGTACCGGCGCAGCCACCGCAGCGCCGTCCGCGGCTGCGACTCCGGAGCCTGCCCGCCGTCGACGAGGCGGTGCAGTGTCACGCGCTGGAGGGGCGTCAGGTCCACGCCCTCGATCGTGGCGCAGCGAGTAGCCGCCCCGCCACCGGGCATCCGGCCAAGGCGCGGTGCACGGTGGAGCCCGGCGCCGAACCGCGCCGCCGGGGGCGTCCACCGGGGCGCTCCCGGCGCCCCGGGGTCACCCCTCGGCGTACACCCCGCGGCATGTCTCCACGATCGGCCCGAACACCGCTTCCCCGGCCGTCGTAGCGACCTCCTCGCGGGGCGTCAGGTTCGGGGCCAGGGTCGCGCCCATGTCCCGCAGGAGCGCCGCGCCGTCCCCGAGCTGCCTCGTCAGGACCCGGTCGTCGGCCGTCCCCGCCGCGCCCTGGACCTGCTCCCCGGCGCCGTCGCAGGCGGCCACATCGGCGGCCGTGTAGCAGTCGCCCGCCCCGCCCGGCGCGTCCTCGGCGCCAGCCCTGGAGTTGTGAGATTCGAATGCTCCGAACCCTCAGCTCTACTGTTCATACAGTGAATCCGCGGTACGGACGAGTTGTGCGGACGGTGGGCGACCGTATTGGTAGTCGATAGTTCTCAGTGTTCTAGATAGCGTGGACGGCGGCTCGCCACAGCGGCTCGGCGAGTTGCTAGTTCGGGGGCGTCACATGAAAAGCGATCTAGCATAAAAGACGGGGAGATCTGTGGATTCCAGTCTTCTGGCCGCGTAACCTGGGACTATGGAGTTGCAGACAGGACTACGAGGGCCGTACCGCGCATTGCGGAAGTGCGGTTTCGCAGATCTCGAGTGCGGTTCTCGCAGTAGTTCGGCGCGTGTCATTGCGGCATTTTCTGCCGACTCTATCGGGGTGCTGTGATGGCCCGCCGGAGCCGACGAAGCGACCCAGCGAATCAGCTTTCCTTCGACGACCTTCTGTTGGGAGTCTCAGAGGGCGGCAACGAAACGCAAAGTCCAGCCGTCGACGGTCCAACAACACAACTCCCGGAAGTCGTACCCTCGACCGACGAACCGGGGACAGCGGCGGCGAGCCACAGCAGCGAGGCGCGAGATGACGGACTACGGAGCGATGGCCCATCAGTACTGGGCCCGGTGGCTGCCGGACCGGTACCGAGCGATCCCGAACCCGACCCAGTTCTTCCAGGACCTAGGCGAGGAGGTGTCGAAGGAGATCGACTCGCTGGCCCTGGAGCTGGAGGGCCCGGATCCGCAGCAGGAGAGCTACCTCGACAGGGTCGGCCGCATGAGAGGGGCGCGGATGCGCGCCGAGGCGATCGTGCTGCAGGAACGGGTTCGTTTGGACCCGGAGCCGGAGATCGAGCCGGAAGAGCCGACCGCGGCGCCGGCGACGAGCTCGACACTGCCGCTCGTCGTGAGTCCCGAGGATCCGGAGTACCAGCAGATCGTCCAGGAGGAGCGGCAGGCGCAGGAGACGCTGCGCCGCGGTTCCGACCACTGACGCAGGACGATCTCGCTCCCTCCGGCGAACGAGCGCGGGTCGAGGCGAACCTGGCCGCGCTGCGCACGCTGCGCCACGTAGAACGGGCACAGCGGCCGGCGAACGCGGAGGAGCAGGCCACACTCGCCCGCTGGTCCGGGTGGGGAGCAGCCCCCCGGGTGTTCGACCCGCAACGTGAGGAGTTCGCCTGGGCCCGTCGCGAGTTGCGCGACCTGCTCAGCGAGACCGAGTTCAGTGCTGCACGACGGAGCACCCTGAACGCCCACTACACCGACCTGACCATCGCCAAGGCGATGTGGCGAGCAGTCGAGGACCTCGGGTTCGCCGGCGGGACGGTGCTCGAGCCCGGGTGCGGCGCGGGAACGTTCCTCGCGCTCGCACCCGAGAACGCCCGGATGGTCGGCGTCGAGGTGGAACCGACCACCGCAGCCATCGCCCAGGCCCTCCAACCGCACGCCACCATCCGCCACGAGTCCTTCGTCCAGACCCGGGCACCCGAGGGCACGTTCGACCTGGTCATCGGCAACGTGCCGTTCGCGAAGGTCGCCCCGGCCGACCCGGTGCACAACGCCGGAGCCCACAGCATCCACAACTACTTCCTGCTCAAGTCCGTGCACCTGACCCACCCGGGCGGGCTCGTCCTCGCCCTGACCAGCCGATACACCCTCGACTCCGAGAGCCCGAGCGCCCGTCTCGCGATCGGGGAACATGCCGACCTCATCGGTGCGGTCAGGCTCCCGAGCAAGGCCCACCAGCGCGCCGCCGGCACCGCTGTCGTGACCGACCTGCTCGTCCTGCGCCGCCGCGAGCCCGGCGCGGCCCCGGCCGACGACAGCTGGCTCGACACCAGCCCGATGAGCATCGGGGACCAGGGCGAGATCGCGGTCAACCACTACTTCCAGCAGAACCCCGAGATGGTTCTCGGCACCCCCAGCTCGGGCACGGCGCCTACCGCCACGACGAGCTACAGATCGTCGGCGACCTCACCGACACCACGCTGGCCGCCGCCCTCGGCCAGATCGTCCAGCACGCCTCCACGACCGGGCTCGGCTACACGCACGCCGGCCACCCCGGCACCACCGACCCGGTCATCACCCTCGCCAACGGGGCCGAGGCGCAGCAGGAAGGGCTCCTGCAGACGACCCCCGATGGAACCTTCACCCGCATCCAGGACGGGGCGGTGGTCGAGTACCCCGTGCCCCGTACCCAGCAGACCGAGCTGCGTGCCCTCATCGGGCTGCGAGACACCACCCGGGCCCTGCTCGACGCCGAGGCCGCCACCGCGGACGACACCGCCGAGATCGCCGGGCTGCGGGAGGAGCTCGGTCAGCGCTACGCCACCTACGTCGAGACGTTCGGCCCCCTCCGACGCTTCACGTGGCGCCGGACCGGCCGACAGCACGCGGAGACCGGGGAGGACATCCTCGCCAAGCAGTACCCGCCCCAGGGCGGCTTCCGGGCCGACCCCTACTCGCCCGTCGTCCGCGCGCTGGAGGACTACGACGAGTCGACCGGGCAAGCCAGCCGTGCGGCCATCTTCACCGAACGCGTCGTCGCACCGCGACGACCGCGCACCAGCGCAGAGACCCCCGCCGAAGCCCTGGCCATCTGCCTGGACACCTACGGCGCGGTGAACACCAACCACATCGCCGCACTCCTGCAGACCGACCCCGCAGAGGTACGGGACCGCCTCGGCGACCTGGTGTTCGAGCAGCCGCCGCGCGCTGACGCGACCGGCCCCACCACCGAACCCGGGCTCCTGGTCGTCGCGGCGGAGTACCTGTCCGGCAACGTCCGCGCCAAGCTCGCGGCAGCCGAGACCGCGGCCGACGCGGACGCCCGCTTCCAGCGCAACGTCGACGCCCTCCGCCCGATCATCCCCAGTGACCTCGGCCCGGCCGAGATCCACGCCCGACTCGGCGCCCCCTGGATCTCAGCCGAGCACGTGCAGCAGTTCCTGCGCGAGACCCTCGAAGACCCACGCCTGCGGGTCGAGCACGCTGGCGGCAACATCTGGAAGGTCCAGGGCACCGGCACCAGCGTCGCTGCGACCTCGACCTGGGGCACGACCCGTCGTGCAGCACCCGACCTCGCCGAAGCGGCACTCGAGCAGCGCTCCGTGCGCGTCTACGACGAGGACGACGAAGGCCGACGGTGGCTCAACACCACCGAGACCCTGGCCGCCCAGGAGAAGATGACCGCCCTGGACGCCCGCTTCAGCGAGTGGGCCTGGGAGGACCCGCAGCGCGCCGAGCACCTGGCCCGCGTCTACAACGAGCGCTTCAACGCCATCGTGCTGCGCTCCTACGACGGCAGCGAGCTCACCCTGCCCGGCATCGCCGAGACCTTCCCCCCGCTACGCCCGCATCAACGGGCCGCGATCGCCCGGATGATCTCCGAGCCCGCCGTCGGGCTGTTCCACGAGGTCGGCGCCGGCAAGACGGTCGAGATGATCGCCGGAGCGATGGAGCTCAAGCGCCTCGGCATGGTCCGCAAACCAGCCATCGTCGTGCCGAACCACATGCTCGACCAGTTCTCGGCCGAGTTCCTGGCCCTCTACCCCCGAGCCAACATCCTGCCCGCCGGCAAGGACGACCTGTCCGCCCAACGCCGCCGGGACTTCGTCGCCCGAGCCGCCACCGGCGACTGGGACGCGATCATCCTCACCCGGTCCGCGTTCACCAAGCTGCCCATGAGCGTGGAGACCCAGACCCGCTACGAGGAGCGGGAATCGGCCCGAGTCCGTGCCTGGCTCGAGGACCTGAAGGCCAGTGGCGAGCGTTCGCTCAACGTCAAGCGGATGGAGGGCATCCTCGCCCGCGCCGAGGAGCGGCTACGCGAGAAGCTCGACAAGATCAAGGACCCCGGCCTCACGTTCGAACAGACCGGCATCGACTGGCTGGCCGTCGACGAGGCCCACGACTTCAAGAACCTGCGCACCCTGTCGAACATCCCCGACGCCGCGGTGCCCGGAGCCGACCGGGCCACCGACCTGCACATGAAGCTGGAGTACCTGCGCGAGCGCCACGGAGGCCGAGTCGGGGTGCTCGCCACCGCGACACCGATCGCCAACAGCGTCAGCGAAGCGCACGTCATGCAGCGCTACCTGCGCCCGGACCTCCTCCAGGAGGCCGGCATCGAGGACTTCGACTCCTGGGCCGCCACCTTCGGCGAGGTCGTCACCGGCATCGAGCTCGCCCCCGACGGTGGCAAGCCCCGCATGAAATCCCGGTTCGCCAAGTTCAAGAACGTCCCCGAGCTGCTCCGCATGTGGCACGTCTCGGCCGACGTCAAGACCGCCGAGGACCTCGACCTCCCAGTGCCCGCGCTCAAGGCCAACGACGACGGCCGTCGCACCGCCGAAGCCGTGGTCGTCCCGGGCTCCGCCGCACGCGAGGATGTCGTCACCGACCTCGTCCGTCGAGCCGAGCTGCTCCGGAGCGGCGGCGCAGAACGGGGCAAGGAGAACATGCTGACGATCACCGGCGAGGGGCGGGCCGCAGCCCTGGACCTCCGGCTCGTCGGGGCGGACACCGACGAGGCCACCAAGCTCGACATCGCCGCCGACCGCATCGCCCGGATCTGGCGCGACCACCGCGACACCACCTACCTCCACCCCGACACCCAGCAGCCCCATCCGACCCCCGGCGCGCTCCAACTCGTGTTCTGTGACCTGGGCGTCCCCAACGACGAGGGCCGGTTCAGCGTCTACGACGACCTGCGCACCAAGCTCCACGAGCGGGGGCTGCCCGAGGGCAGCGTGCGCTTCATGCACGAGGCAAACAACGACGCGGCCAAGGCGGCGATGTTCCGCGCCGCCCGCTCGGGACAGATCGCCGTGCTCATCGGGTCCACCCAGCGGATGGGCGTCGGGACGAACGTCCAGACCCGCGCCCGCGCGCTGCACCACCTCGACTGCCCCTGGCGACCCGCCGACATCGCCCAGCGTGAGGGCCGCATCATCCGCCAGCGCAACCAGAACCCCGAGGTCGAGATCCTCCGCTACGTCACCGAGGGCAGCTTCGACGCCTACTCCTGGCAGACCATCACCAGGAAGGCGATGCTCATCGCGCAGATGATGCGCGGACGCCTCGACGTCCGCGAGATCGAGGACATCGGCGACGCCGCACTGTCCTACGACGAGGTCAAGGCACTCGCCACCGGCGACCCCCGCGTCATGGAGAAGGCCAAGGCCGACTCCGACGTCAACCGACTCGAACGCCTCGAACGCGCCCACTACCGCAACAACGACCACCTGCTGCGCACCGTCCGTGCGGCCGAGCGCGCCGGGGAGGAGATCACCGAGGAACTCCGCCAGGTCGAGGCCGCCGTCTCGCGCCGCACCACCACACGGGGCGAGGCCTTCCGTGCCGAGGTCTGGGGCCACCCGTACACCTCACGAAGTGACGCCGGCCGCTCGTTGCAGGACCTGCTCCGTCCCGCGCTGACCCGGGCGAACCGCTACAGCGCCCCCACCGACGCCCGCCCCGTCGTCGAGATCGGCGGGCACACCGTCACCGCTGCCGTCCGCCCGGCCGGGGACGACATCGTCGCCGAGCTGACCCTCGTCGACGTGCCCCGCGGGACCTTCACCATCGAACGGTCCCAGTTCCTCGACGGCGACCCCACCGGCCTGATGCAGCGGTTGGAGAACAAGCTCGGCGGTCTCGACAAGCTCGCCGAGACCCTCCAGGAACAGCGCCGCCTGGCCGGCCGCGAAGCCGAACAGGCCCGGGCCGGGCTCGACCAGCCCTTCCCCCACGCCGACCAGCTCGCCAGCGCCCGAGCCACAGCAGAGGTGATCGCCACGCAGATGCTCGAGGAGGCCAACGGGCAGCGCCCGGAAGCCGAGGCGGTGCCGGCCCAGCAGCCCACGACCGATCGGAGCGACGGCCCCGACAGCGCGACGACCCCGCGCGCTGCGACGGCCGAGGAACTAGAAGCCGCCCGCCACGCCTGGAGGGACCGCAGCTCAGCATCGCCGCCGGAAGCAGCGATCAGCGCATCGCCACCACAGCACCAAGCCGCAGGTCAGGGACAGACTGCACGCGGGCTACACCGATGACCGCGACACCCGGGCCGGGGACCGGTCACCGTCCACCACTCACACGCCGGAGCAGGTCCCCCATCCCCGCTCGTGGCTCCCAGATCCCCGAGAAGGCGCTGCAGCCGGGTGACCTGGGCACGATGCTCCTGGCGGTCCTGCTCATCGGTGCCTGCGCGGTCGACGAGGGTCTGGTGCACCTGGATCAGGCGCTCCAGCACAGCACGCCGCTCGACCGAGGCCGCACCGAACTCCTCAGCCCGGAGCCGGTCCAGCCCCTGCAGGTGCACCAGCTCCCGCAAGGGGTGCTGCCGCTCCAGGACCGCGGACACCGGCGCCGGACCGTGATCGGGGTCGCCAGGGTCGCGATGCCGGACCACCCACGCGTCCAGGGTGCGCAGCTGCTCGGCCCTCGACGCCTCCTGCACTGCGGCGTGAGGTGAGCAGCCCGGCTGCTCCTGGCTCCAGACATCGGTGATGGGCTCCCAGCGCTGTCGGACGGCGGCCTCCGCGACGTCGAGGACCTCGGCGATCGCGCCCCAGCCACAGCCGTCCTGCCGCTCGACCAGCACCGCGGCAGTGAGCACATGCCCGGCGAGCTCGACGAGCGCAGCGGCATCGGTGACAAGGGTGCCGTCGTAGGCCTGATCCGGGCGGCGCCCGGACGGCACCAGATGACGAGCCCAATCCGACAGCTCCCGCGCGGTCTCGGCGAGCTGCAGGTGCGCCAGCGAACGAGAGGTGAAGGGGGCGCCGGGAGCCAGCGCAGCCCAGAGGTTCTCCGTCATGGGCCCAGCCTGTGCCGCACAGGAACGACCATCAACGCACTAGGCCGTTCGTGTGGGGACAGCTTCGGCTGTGGGGCCGGGGGTGAGTCCCGCCGGCGAGCCGGGTGGGGATCTCTCCTCGCGTCGGCATCAGGACGGTGCCCGAGAACCTGCTCCGCCACCAGGCCCTCCGCTGCGCTCCGGCCGCTCCGCGGTCGCCTGCGGCGAGCCTGGCAGCTCCACAGAACCTCGGGCAGAGCGCCGTCCTGCCGACGCGAGGAGAGACCCCCACCCTCCACAGGCCAGGTCTGGTCCTCACCCAAGTCAGATCGGCCCTTCGGGCCGCCCCCTCCCGGGGGCCAGGGCGCCGCCCTGGACCCGGCCTCACTCGGAGAGTCCCCCAAGCAAAAACGCAGGTCAGAGCCCTGTAGATCTTGACACGGCAAGCTAGCCCTGGTGATTCACGGAGCTGCGGATTGACCGCGTGATCGGCTGGCGGCGGATCCGGTCCGGTTCGTTCGATGGGTGGGCATGGCGAAGGGGCCGGCCTGCGCGTTCTGCCGGGAGCTCCCGCCGCTCGTCGTGTCGGGCTTCGGAGATCAACCAGCAGGAACAGGCAACGCGCACAGCCGCGCGAACGCGCGGGCGAGATCGACCGCCCAGGGCCAGGACCGTTGGATACGGACCCAGACTCGGCGTTGCCCGCGGGTGATCCGCGCGGCGGTGTGCAACAACCGGTAGCGCAACGCCTTCGGCTCGACCTTCGCCAGGTCGCCGTCGAGAAGCAGGCGCTGGGTCCAGGTGATCAGGTCGACCGCGAGCATGACCACGGTCAACCACGCCGCGTTGACGGCGAAGGACCGGGACGGGAAGTGGTTGAGGCCGGTGTCCTTGCCGCAGCGGATCCGGTCCTCGACCCGGGCGTGGGCGCGGTGGCGGGCGTCGAGGAAGGCGAGCTGCCCGACGCGGGTGTCGGTGGCGAACGCGGTGTAGCGCCAGCCGTCACGCTCCTCGAACGCATCGAGCTGCGCGCCGGGATGCGGCCGTTCGCGACGGACGACAACGCGGGTCCCGGCCGGGTAGTCGACCAACGCGGAGGCGGGGAGCAAGCCGGTGATCTCGGCCAGCCCGGCGCCGTCACGGTGCCCGCCGTCAGCGTCGACCGCCTCGGCCCACACCGTCTTCGGGACCAGGCTGATCACGGTGCGTTCGCGGTCGGTGACGGCCCAGCCGACGGAGAACTCACAGCTCACCGCTGTGTCTTGTTGCGCTCGGATGTGGGCGAGGAAGGCTTTCGTGGCGCCCGCGGTGTCGGTGCGGACCAGGATCGGGTGCCCGTGACGGAACGCGTCAGGGATCTGGGCGAGCGCGTCGTCGAGCACGTTGATGTGATCCGCGGCGGTGTTCGCACCGGCGTTCCCGCGGCGCAAGCGGGCGGCGAGGAACTCGCCGGTGTTGTCGCAGAACGCCAGCATCGGGTGATACCCGAACGTCTTCTTGAACGTGGGCGTGGCCTGTTCCTTCTCGCTGTGGGCGATGACGATCGTGGCGTCGAGATCGATCACCAGCACGTCCCGGCCGTGCCGGCGCAGGTCGCGGCCGGCGACCCGAGCCGCGGGAAACGCGCGACCATCGACGTCGGCGTGCTGGGCCCAGACCACCTCCCGGGCCCGCGCCCGCCCCGCCGCGATCGAGGACAACCGGCGCTCGTCGAGCTTGTCGAGCAGTCGCCAGCAGGTCGAGTCCGATGCCACCGACCCGAACACCGCGCCCTGATCGGCCAGGACCGCGATCTCGCAGATCCTCGTGGCCCCGTCGGCGACCGCGACGGCCAGATCGACCAGCACCCGCCCCGGATCATGACGCGCCCGAGCTCGTCGCAGCGGTGCGAGCGCGGTCGAGAGTTCACTGGTCAACGTGGTCCGGTCGGCGACATCGGCCAGCAGACGCGACCCGACGGGCGACACCACCCCAGCGCCGTCGGCGGTCACGATGACCGGTGGGCGCGTGCTTGTAGTCTGCACTCGGAAAGTGCCTCCTCGACCATGGCGGACAGGGCTTCGACACCCGCTGTCTTACCTGGTCACGAGGCACTTTCTTCAGTTGGGGTCGGAGATCACCGGCACAACCCGTGAAGAGTCCGGGCTAGACGCTGTAAATTAGTAAGTGTTGCGAGGGATTGACAGCCCGAGCAACGCCACCCCCGAACCGAAGGAGTGCCCGTGAGCAAGAGGGTCCGACAGGCAGAGAAGTCCAGCTACGTCCTGGACAGCGAGTACCAGCGCGTCCTGCTGGGGGACGAGGTCACCGTTCGCCAGATGCGGTGGGTAGACCACATCGCCGCCCAGTACGCCCAGTACGCCCAGTGAACCGCCCAGTACGCCCAGTACGCCGTCGTCGCCGGGATCGACCAGCTCGGCTACGGAGAGTTCGAGGACACCGACTGGGGCATCCCGGTCGTCACCGACATCGTCCGCGATCCCGACCTCACACGCGTCGCAGGCGACATGCTGCGGCTCGCCACCGAGGTGCTGGCCGGGCGACGCCCGGCCGCGCAGCTTGCTCCGTTCGCGGACTCCGAGGTCCTGAAGTACCTGCAGGGGCGAGGGTTCCTGCTCCGCGGCGGCGGCCGCCGGGGCATCGGCCGCGTTCTGAGCAGCCACGTGAGCCAGCCCGTCGAGGGCGTCGGAGAGCTCACCGCGCTCGTCCTCGTCGGGCACGACCGGCGTCCACGAGCGCTCACCGCCCGGATCCAGCTCGACGGGGCGGTGCACTCCCCCGAGATCATCGGCGGCTGGCGGCTGGTCTACCTCGCAGTGCTCTGATCGCAGGCAGTACGACGCTCCCCGGCAGTCTCTGTCGGGGAGCGTCCCCGTCGGGAGGGAGAAGCCGGATGAACAGGGATAGGGCAACGGCCCCCGCGAGCCCGAGCGCTCCCCCGCTGCGGGTCGTCGTCGACGACCGCGTGCTGCTGTCCCGCCCCGGCATCTGCGCGACCTTCGGCGTCGGCCGCGCGACCGCAGAGCGCTGGTGGCGTCACCGGGCGAAGAACGGCCACCCGGCCGTGGCGTGGCAGCAGGGCCGACGACAGTGGTGGGACGAACAGGCGATGCGGACCTTCGTCGACCAGCTCACCGCCCCTCCCCCGGCACGACTGGACCAGGACGGGGAGACCCTGCCGACCCGTACAGCCCTCGCGCGACGGCTCCGTGTCTCGCCCCAGCACCTCGCCAACCTCTACAGCGACCGCGACGCCACCGGCCACCCCCGCCCGGCCCGCCGCGACGGACGCCACCTCTACTGGTCCCTCGACGAGATGGACGCCTGGTGGCAGCAGCACGAGGCCGCCAAGCGGGCCAGCCTCACATCAGTGGACCGCAGCGGGAGCGGCGCCGACCTCCTGACCCTCGACCAGGCCGCCGCAGTGCTCGGCTACGCCGACGCGTCAGTCATCCGTAGCTACCTCGCCCGAAACCCGGGCTACTTCCCCTGCCCCGACTGGACAGACCCCCACGGCCGACAGCGCTACCACCGCCGCACGATCTGGGCATTCGCCGACAGTCGCACCAGGCCCGGACGGGCCGGCCGACGCACCCCCCGAACCCGCTGAACAAACGGTCTCGACCAGCAAGAACAGTCGAACGAAGAACCCGCATCCGACCGCATACATGGTATAGTGAATTGCAGCGGGAGGCGATGACAGCGCCGACCGGTCACCCGAAACCGATCGAAGGGGCCCCACGATGGACTGGCGAGTCGCGGCGGCATGCCGCCGCGAGAACCCCGAGCTCTTCTTCCCCGCCGGAAGCGACGGACCGGCCAAGCAGCAGATCGACAAGGCCAAGGCCGTCTGCCGCCGCTGCCCCGTCCAGGAGGCCTGCCTGGACTACGCCCTCACCGCGGGAGAGGACACCGGAGTGTGGGGTGGCCAGGACGAGGGCGAGCGTCGCGCGCTGAAGCGGTCCGGCCGCCGGCGACTGGCCACCGCATGAACCGGGGCAGCGAGCACTGCGCACCCGGGCCGCTCGCCGAGACAGGCACGAGGCGGCCCTCGGCTGCCGCAGACGACTCGCTCCGGGCCGACCTGCTCGACCCATGTCCGAGCTGTGGCGAGCCGGGCCGCACGAAGCTGGGATCGCGCCCACCGCGGCGCACTGCCGTCGCGGGATCTGCGGAGCCCGATGGGGCGACCACCACGCGGCCTCTGTGGTCGCGGTCCCGCGCAGCGTCCTCACGGATACGTGATCCCGAGGCGGGGTGCTGTCAGAGGCACCCCGCCCCCGCGGTCGACCGCCACCGATCCACACCCGTCACCAGAGGAGCAGACCATGACCCCGTCCGTCGACGAGCTTGCCGCCCTACTCGCCGAGATCGACACCGACCACTGGCAGTGCAAGTCGCGCCGGGAGCAGGCCGGACACCTCGCGGCGGCCCTGCACTGTCCCGACCCGGGCGGAGAGCCGCCGCTCGCACGCGTTGTCGAGCTGCTCATCCGTGACGCGGAATGCCACGACCTGGGAGAAGACGCCCAGTACGCACTGCAGACGATGCTGAGCGTCCACGGCCTGCCCGGCGGGATCGCCCCCACACCCTGGGGCCGGGTGCTCTGCGAGCTGGTCGCCGCCGTTCCCGCCGTGCACCGCCCGATGCTGGCCCGGGCCTTCCCGGACTGGGGCGCCTGGGCCGAGATCATCGAAGCACCCGACCTGCGGACCCGCGTACTCATCGCCGTCGATCGCGCGTGACAGTGCCGTCCCGTACCTGCTCCCGGTCCAATTGCCGAGAAAAACGCAGGTCAGAGGCTCTGTGAACCACTTTCATGGTATAGTGGACGAAGTGTGGAGCGACGACAGCGTTCCCACGCCACCAGAACCGGAGAGTGCCATGAGCGATCCGCACACCACCGGCGATCCCGTCGAACGACAGACCTCCCCGGCCACTCGACACGAGATGCGGGAGGTTGCGCTGGGTGCCGCGCGGGCCGGCTACCACGTCTTCCCGCTCCAGATCGACGGCAAGAAGCCGATCTTCCACGCCAAGCGCACCTGCAAGCGGACCGGTCCCTGCAGTGGCCCGGAGGGGCACCTCGGCTGGGAACAACGCGCCACCACCGACTCCGACCAGATCCGGCGCTGGTGGAGCACCAAGCCCTACAACGTCGGCATCGCCTGCGGCCCGTCGAAGCTCCTGGTGATCGACCTCGACGAGGGCCACGGGGCGCCCGCACCGGAGGAGTTCGAGGGTGCCCGCAACGGCCGCGACGTCCTGCAGATGCTCGCGCGTCGCGCCGGTGAACCCATGCCCGACCAGACCCTGACGGTGTCCACCCCTACCGGCGGAGGGCACCTGTACTTCCGCAACGACAGCGCGCTGCGCAACAGCTCCCAGACCGGGCTCGGCTGGAAGATCGACACGCGAGGTGAGGGCGGGTACATCGTCGCCCCCGGCTCGGTCCGCCCCGAGGGGCGCTACCAGTTCGAGCGTCCCGGCCCGCCCGCCGAGCTGCCCACGTGGATCAGCAGCCTGCTCGCCCCACCGCCAGAGCCGGAGATCGCCCGCGTTCCGCGGCCGCGGCTCGAGCTCACCGGCAACCGCCAGGAGCGCTACGTCCGCAGCATCCTCGAAGGCGAGGCCCAACGCATCGAGGAAGCACAGCCGGGCGGCCGTCACCACGCCGTGCTGACCGCCGCGCTCAAGCTGGGCAACTACGTCGGCGGCAACGTCATCTCCGCCGAGGAGGCCAGCGCGACCCTCCGCGCGGCGGTCCAGACGCACATCGGAGTCGACGACTTCACCGAGTCCGAGGCGGAGCAGACCATCAGCGACGGACTCGCCTACGGCGCCAGGCGCCCGCGGTACGCGAACCGCGAGCGAGCCGGGCGCACCGCCGCCGACCAGGAGGGCGACCAACACGCTCGCCCCACCGCGGCCGCGGTGACCCGTGCGGGCCGAGGTCTGGCCCGCGACATCGAACGACTGCGCGGCGCACGGACGGACCGCCCCACCCCGGAATCCGGGCACCACCGGGACGGGCGGCCCGGCCGCGAACGACACCACGAGCACCGGCACGGAGTCGGGCACTAGCCAGCGCGAGCACCGCGCCGCTCGGAAAGCCCCCTCAACCCGCCGACATGGGCCGAGCCGGCCCTCACCGACACGACAGGAAGCACCTCATGGACCCAGCACTGGTTTGGATCATCGTCTGCGGAGCAGCGGCACTGTTCGCACTGGTCGCCGCCGTCGCCCGCATCCCGGCACTCGCAGGGCTCTTCGTGGTCGCTGTGGTCGCGGCCGCGCTGGTGTCGACCTTCGTCGCCGTCGGTACGGCAGTCCTGTCCTGAGCGGGCGAGACGCCGCGATGGTTGCGGCGGCTGCGTCTGCTGGTGATCGCCTCCGTCGCCCAGCGGCGTGGTGGGCCGCGCGCGCCGAGGTCGACGACGAGCAGGTCGACGCCGCGGCGAGCCGACCACCGGGTTCGCCCACCGGTGGGCGGTCTGTGACCGGGTGCCCGTTGTCAGCTCAGGTGGGGCCACGGGACTCGCGCCCGGGACTGAAGGGGGGGCGGCTGACGCTCGCACCAGAGCGGCGGAATGGGTGGTCGGCGAACCGGGGACCGACCCTTGCGGGTCCCCGCCGGAGCGGGGTTGACAGCGACCCCCGGCCGCCTATGCTCCGTCCACCCGGGAACCGAAGGACCCCATCAAACGAGAGCAGTGATGCGCAGAGTAGTCGAACCGGCTGCCCGTGGACGACGACGGGCGCCTGTCGCAACCCGCCGCCCGCGGCAGCGGGCGGCCCTACCTACGCTCACCCCGGTGAGGGGCGAGGACCATGGCAGCCCGGACGTGCCAGACCACCTGATCTCCCGCTCGGAGCTGGCGGCACGCACCGGAGAGCGCGAGCACACCCTCTACAAGTGGTGGCGCGACCGGCATCGCAACGGCCACCCCGAGGGGCTCGAGGTCGACGGCCAGTGGCACGTCGACGAGCGCGAGTGGCGGCGGTGGCGCACCGCGTACGGCGCCGACCGCCGGGAGGTCAACGGACGGATCCTGGCGACCGTCACCGAGCTCGCCCGCCTGAGTGGTGAGCCGGAGGCGACTCTGAACCGCTGGTACGCCGGGCGCCAGGCGAACGGCCATCCGCCCGGGATACGGCGCGACGGCCGCCGCTACGTCGACCTCGAGCTGTGGCAGGACTGGTACCGAGGGCACAGGGACCAGCTCAAGAGCGGGCTGACCCCCGTCGACCGGACCGGCGACCCCGACGAGCTGCTCAGCAGCGCCCAGGTCGCGCACGTGCTGGGCCTGGCCAGCGCTGCGACCGTGAACAGCTACGTCGGCCGCGACCAGTTCATCGCGCCGGACGAGGTCGAGGAAACGCCCGCCGGCCGGCAGCGGCGATTCTGGCGACGTCGACGGGTCTGGGACTACGCAGATAAGCGTTCGTGGTCGCGAAAAGGTAAGAAATCAACAGAAGCCCCATGAAGAGCGGCGAAGCCGCTCGGGAATCGACACCATAGGGGACGTCGTAAACGTTCGGATACGAGCAGACTACCGCCCAACATGGTATAGTGATAACAGTGGGGAGAGATTGACAGCTTGAACCGCTCACCCAGAACTGAACGGAGAACCCCATGCCAATGGTGCTGCGCAGAACGCCAGTTCCAAGTGCCTACGACGACTGCGAGTTCAGCCTGACCGACCTCTTCTGTGGCGGAGGGGGATCCTCCTTCGGGGCGGAGCAGGTCCCCGGGGTCAGAAGTGTCATGGCGGTCAACCACTGGGATCTCGCGGTCGAGACCCACAACCGGAACATGCCCGACGCGGGGCACGACGTCATCGACATCGCGAGGGCCGATCCGAGCCGGTTTCCCGGCACCGACTTCCTGTGGGCCTCGCCCAGTTGCACCTTCTTCAGTCCGGCACGCGGTGAAAAGCAGACCTTCGCCCAGCCCGAGACCGAGCCCAGCCTGTTCGACCTACTCGTCGACGACGACGCCACCGACGAACCGCCCCTGCCGCTCGACGCCGGCGAGCGCTCCCGCGCCCTGATGCACGACGTGCCCCGGTTCGCCGAGCACCACCGCTACCGAGCCGTGATTGTCGAGAACGTCCCCGCGCTGCTCAAGTGGGTCCACTTCCCGAAGTGGATCGCCCGCATGCGGAAGCTCGATTACGACTACCAGGTCCTAACCCGGATCTTTCGTCGGGCAGTCCTGGCTTGATCGACACCGGTGCTGGCCGGTGTGGCGGGGCCTGATTGTGCCCGTTGGGTGTGACAGTTCGGCCGAGGTCGCTCGGGGCGCCGGGTCCACGGGTCCGGTCGGTTTCCTGGGTCGTCGCGACGGAGGGTTCGTGCTCAGCCGGGAACAGCGAGCGTGCGCAGCCGGGCGAGGCCGTCGCAGAGCAGTTCGGCCCAGGGTGCGTGCGCAGGCAGGTGCAGCACGGTTCGGCGGGCGTGACGGGCTCGCTGGGCGGGCATCGAGAACAGCCGCAGCCGGAGTCGTTTCGGCTCCCAACGGCGTGCCGGGTGCCCGGTGTAGGCGAGCATCTGCGCCCAGGCGGTGACCTCGCAGGCGAGCGCGACCACGGCCTGCCAGATCCGGTTCTGGTCGAGCTCGTGCAGTGGCAGGTTCGTGAGCCCGGTGTCCTTCGCCGCGCGGATGCGGTCCTCGGCGCGGGCGCGGCGGCGGTGTCGCAGCTCGAGGTCGGCGAGTTGGCGGCCGGGGCCGCCGGGGCGGGTGTTGGTGGCGAACGCGGTGTAGCGCAACCCGTCCCGGTCGATGAACCGCAGCTGCGCGCCCGGGTGTGGGCGTTCGCGGCGCACGATCACCCGCATCCCGTCCGGCCAGGTCCCCAGGTTCATCAAGCCGGTGGCCTCGATGACCCACGCGCCCGGGCGGGGCTCACGGTCGGCGTCGAGCGCGGTCTGCCAGTCCGCAGCCGGGAGAGCGGCGAGCTGGTCGACCAGTTCCTGGGTGAGGCTGAACCCGACCGAGTAGGACAGGCGCTGCCCGGTCAGCCAGTCGAGGAGCTCGTGGGAGGCGCCGGCACCGTCGATGCGGATCAGTACCTTCCGCCCGGGACGGTTGCCGGGTTTGTGGTCGGGGAGCTGGCGCAGGGCGGCGCGGATGACGGTGACGTGATCGGCGGCGGTGTTCGACCCCGCATTGCCCGGCCGCAGCAGCGCCGCGAGAGGCTCTCCGGTTCCGGCCGCGCCGTGGTCGCAGAACGCCCACAACGGATGGTGGCCGAAGCCCTTCTTGAACGTCGGTGCGGCGCCCTGCTTGTCGGAGTGGGCGGTGACCAGGGTGGCGTCCACGTCGATGACCAGCGGTTTCGCTGCGTTCGTCTGGTGGTCGGGGGCTGCGGGCCCGGCCAGTGCCCACGCCTTCGCCCGTGCTGCGGCGCGGGCGGTGTCGATCGCGGCCAACGCCGCGGCACCGTCGGCGGCGAGGCGGTCGACCGTGCGTGAGACCGTCGGGTCCGACGCCACCAGACCGAACAGGGTGGGCTCGGCACGCAGCAGGGCGATGTCGGACAGGCAGTCCCCGCCCGCGGCGAGGGTGAGCGCGAGGTCGAGCAGAACCTTCGCCGGGTCGTGCACCGCCAGCCGCGGCCGCCACGGCTCCAGCCCAACCGACAGGGCTCGGTCCAGGCCGACCTTGGCGATGGTCTCGGTCAGCAGCCGCGTCCCGGCGTGAGACACCACCGTCGTCGCAGCCGTGTCGATGTCCGGGCACGGGTAGAACCCGATAGCCTTCTTCACCTGGAGGGTGCTCCTGCCTGCGCGACGATAAGGACTTCAGCAATCCCCATCTTCGCTGGTCAGTGGCACCCTCCAGCCCACTGACACGCCCTACTCGGCGAACCGCGATGAAAGCCCCAGGCTAACCCTCAACTCTGCCTTCGGCACCAGCTCGGTGCCCCGGCCCCCCAGCTGCGGGACCGCGTCTACGTGGTCTTCTGGCAGCGGCGCTACAACCGCCCGGACTTCGACCGCTGGACCCGGCCGCAGGCCTGGTGCCCGACCTGCGGCGAGGTCGTGACGGCCCTGCGAGCGCCCAAGAACTTCGACCGGCCCCACGGCTCCTACGGCGCCCAGTACGTCTTCCGCTGCCCGCGGGTGAGCTGCCGCAACGACGTCGTCCAGCCCTACGTTCTCCCGGCCGCGGCCATCATCGACTGGACCTCGCCGGGGCAGCGGATCGGTGACCGCAAGCGGCCTCTCGCACCGAAGACGATGGCGCGCATCGCCGCAGGGCTGCGCCGTTACTACGGCCCGATCGCGCTGGAGGCAGCAGGCAACACCTTCGAGCGTCGGCCCGGGGTGCGGGCCTGGCCGGTCGAGGAGCCCCTGCGCACGCTGACCACCACCGAGCACCGCGCCATCGCGCCCCTCGACGGGCTGCGCGCGCCCCGCCCCACCGCTTCGCCGTCAGCGCTCCTGATCCCGGCGGAGGGGCGGGACGGCAAGGTGGCGCTGCCCGCCGACCGCCCGCTCAGGGTGCAGACGGCCCGCAACGAGACCGGACTGCTCGTCCCGGCCGGAGGCACGTGGAACGACGTCGCCCAGCCGACCGACCGGCCGCTGCGTGCCCGCACCACCCGCGACACCGAGGGCGTCGTGGTCGTGCCGCTGCGGGGCACGAACCGCACGAAACGCGTGATCGAGCCCCTCGACACCTTCGCCGCCAGCGGGACCCACCACGGACTGCTGATGCGGAACAACAGCGGCGGAGCCGAGATGAGCACCCCGACCAGCGAGCCTGCGCGCACCATCACGAGCGCCGGTCACCAGTCCCTGGTCTGGAGCCCGGAGATGCTCTACGCCTACGACACCGGCCGCATCCGGGCGGCAGCGACCAGCCCACTCGCCACCCAGACGACGGTCGAAGGCGACGCACTGATGGCCGGAGCGGCCGGCCTCGACGTCGAGGACTGCCTGTTCCGGATGCTGAGCCCAGGTGAGATCAAGGAGGGCATGGCCTTCGCTCCGCACTACGTCCTGCTCGGGACCAAGCGACACCAGGTGCGGATGGCGGGCAACGCAGTGACCCCGCCCGTCGCCCGCGACCTGGTGGCCGCCGTCGTCGAGGCGATCCGCGGCACGCCGGTCGAGTCCCCCGTGCCCACCGCCGCCTGATTCGCGGGGCCCGGTGGTGACCGATCACCACCGGGCCCCGCAGCCCGGGTGTCGCCACGGCCGATGCATCCTTCGATGCCAGACCGTGGAGAGTGCAGAACCAGAGAGGCCGACCCGGGAGAGGAGGACGTCGCCGTGCCGCTCACGACAGCACTCCGCACCGGGACCCTCGCCACCTGGTGCCAGCAACGACTCACAGGCCTCGACCAGGTCGCCCGAGACGTGGCACGGGCAGCCGCGAGGGCTCCGCAGACAACCCTCTCGGGACCGACGCCAGGTGCGGACAGCCAGCTCGTCGGCGGCATCGTCGACGCCCGGCTGGCGGCCCTGGTCCAGCCCGCGCCTCCCTACGCCGCGCTGCAGGGACTACTGGCCGGCCAACTCGTCTCCCCAGGCGCCGCAGCCCGCATCGCCCTGTCCTTCCCGACGCACCGCGAGCTGCCCGACGAGGTCGCGACAGTGGCCCACACGCTCCACCCCTCCCCGCGAGAGTGGCTCCAGATCCCCGCACCGGCCGCGACCAGCACCGATCCCCCCTGGGGCGACAGCGTCTTCCCCGATCTGGCCAACCGGGGCCACCTGTTCCATCACGAGCACGCTCCCTGCGGGCATGTGGGGACTGCCGGAGCCGAAAGAGCACTGGCGCGGTCCTACGGCGTGTGGGCCCTGGCCGAGGCCGCGTACCGGAGCGGGCACAGCCCGCGCGCCCTGAGCGCTCTCGCGCACCGCGGACCCGTGACGACCGAGACCCTCTGCGCGGCCGTCCCCGACGGCAGCGCTCACGAGACTGCTGCGCTCGTTCGCGCGCTCGCGACCAGCGAGAACCTCCCTACGCTTCTGGCGTGGGGAGCGGAGCGGCCACCCGAGGGGGTCGGGATCGGGTACGCCTCGCCGACCCTCATCCCCCATTTCGCCGATGCCGACCTGCTGGTCGGAACCACGCTGCTCGACGTCAAGGTGAGCGCCCACGCGTCCCAACCGCGACGCGTCCGAGCATGGCTCCAGCAAGTCCTCGGATACGCCTGGCTCGACGTCTCCGATCGGTGGGGGATCCAGCACGTCGGACTCATCCTGGCCCGGCAGAGCCTGCTCGTCCGATGGGACCTGCAGAGCCTCACCGCGGCCGCCTTCGGCGACACCGACCCACTGGCCGGGGTGCAGCAGTTCCGTCGCCTGTGCCAGACCGCGGCTCATGCCGAACGGAAGCCGCCCTTCCCGGACGACGTCCTCAGCCCGTAGCCGGAGCCGGGACCACCAGGGACGCGTCGCCGCGGCCCCGACCAGCGCTGATGGACCTGCACTCGGGAGCCCGCAGCGGCGCCCGGAGGTCACCCCTGTGTGTCCCTCGCGTCCTCCGGAGCGGACTCCGTGGAGGGGCCTTCCGCCAGCTCGTCCGGCTCGGTCGGGACCGGCGCGTCGGGCCCCACGACGGGCACCCCGCCGACTTCCGCGCCCGCCGGCCGCGGGGCCGGTGTTGGGGTGCGCTCGCTGTCGTCGCTGGTCGCGACGCCGTCCGCGGGCTGCTTCCTGCTGCGCAGGATCGTGCGGACTCGCTTCAGCGGGAGGCCGGCGATCTGGGCGAGATCCTCAGCGCTCCGCCCCTCGGCGTTGAGCCCGACGAGGACGTCGCCACGGTCGGCCTCGACCGCGGCGAGCTGTTGGTCGGTGTCGGCGCGCAGCCTGGCCTCCTCTTCCTGCAGGCGTCCGAGGCCGGCGGTCAGCTCGTCCTCGACCCGCTGCTGTTCAGCGAGGGTCGCCGCGTAGCGCTCCAGCAGGACGTTCTCGCGGCGACGGCGATCCTCCAGCCGGGCGTCGACTGCGTCCCGCGCCTCCGTGAGCTGAGCCAGGGCGTGGCGCGCAGCCCGACCTTCGGGGCGGCGCCGGGTCCGAGATCCCATGGCGATCTCCCTTCTCGTTCTCTAGACCAGATCGAAGGCTATATCCCGTGTGCTGAATAGACGAGAGCAGTGAGCTGTCCCGTCCGGCTCCGAGATCACCGATCCGGACGCGGCATTTCGCGGAGCGGCAGCGCTTGCCACGACGGGCCAGCGGCCGCGCGCGAGCCGCAAGGGTCTGCGTCGCCCTCACGGCTCCGCTGTCACCGTGCCGGCGCCCATCCTGTGGAACGACGGTCGAACGACAGTGGACGCCGCGGGCGATCGCTGGGCCTCAGTGGCGTACGACCAGATCGAACGTCGTCGGCGGGCGGACGCTTGTCAGGTAGTGCTCCTCGGCCGGGTCCCACATCTGGTGCCATAACGACTCGTCGCCGCCTTCTCGGGCGTCGTGGCGGGCACGTCGCAGCTCCACGGGGGCGTCGACGAGCACGGTGAACGTCATGAGGTCGGCGAGTTCCGGTCGGCCGGAGTAGATCCCATCGACGAGGACGACGGATGCGGGTTCGACGGTCACCGTCTCGGTTGCAAGGCCGGAGGGGCGCGAGAAGTCAAAGGGGCGCCAGGACGCGCGGCGACGTCGGCTCAGTGGGTACAGAGCCTCGGATCGCAGGCGTCGCCAGTCGATGCAGCGGGCGGCTCGTTCGGGGGCCGACATCTGTTCCCAGCTGGCCATGGCGACGTTGGCGGCGAAGAAGTCGTCGCAATGGACGATGACTGTGTCGGGTAGGAAGCGGCGTAGCTCGTCGGCGACCGCGGTCTTCCCGGCGCCACTTCCACCGTCGAGGGCGATCAGGATCGGGCTGTCCTCCTGATCCCGGTCAAGTCTCCGTAGCTGCTCCAAGATCTCTCTCGCCGCCGTCATAAAACCGTATCTTGCCGCCCCACCTGCGGTGGCAGCGACTGTGAAGGGATCACGTGGTCGGCCACTGCCACCGGCCGCGAGGAGGTGGCCTCCGGAGTGGACGCTCAATCCAGGGGTGGCGGGATGAACCCGCCGAATTCGCGCTCGACGAGCTCGGCGAATCCGATCGTGGTGCGGTCGGCGAACATCGGTCCGATGGCTTGCAGGCCGATTGGCAGGCCTTCCTTGGACTGGGTGATGGGCAGCGCCGTCGCTGGCAGGCCCGGCAGCGTGGCTGTGCCTGCCAGCGCGAGTTGGTCGAAGTAGGGGTACTCGGTGCCGTCGACGTTGATCCGTCGGGTGACCAGGTCGCTGTGGTCGTGCGGGAACGCCGTGGTCGGCATGATCGGCGTGAGCACCACGTCGACCTCGTCGAACAGCTCGCGCCAGCGCTGCCGGAGCAGCTCGCGCTCGGTGTCGGCAGTGACCCAGTCGCGGTGGCTGAGTACGGCGCCGCGGGCACGTTCGGCGGCGAGGCTGTGGTCGTCGTCGGTGAGTCGTGCGGCCGCATCGCGGGCGCGCTGGTAGCTCTTCGGCGGGAATCCAGCGGCGAGTACGGATTCCAGCAGGCGCATATACACCCGGGCGGCCGTGACCTGGTCGGGTAGCAGCGGGCTGTCTCGCACCACCGTGGTTCCGGCACCGGCCAGCTTGTCGGCGAACCCGTTGATCGCGGCCCGCACACTCGTTGAGCTGGGTACCAGTGGATGCTCGTCGAGCACTAGAACCCGGTAGCTGCGCAGGTCGGTGTGGCGGGCCGGCGGGAGCGCGAGCCGGTAGGCCACGCCGTGAGCGAGCTGGTCGGGCCCCGCGAGGACGTCGAGCAGCAGGCTGAGGTCCGCCGCGGTGCGGGCCATCGGTCCGATCACCGCGAGATCATGCTCGGCGGGCAGGACCGGCAGCCCTGGCGCTGTGTGCCCACGCAGCGGCAGCAGGCCGAGGGTGGGCTTGTGCGCGTAGACGCCGCAGCAGTGCGCTGGGTTGCGCAGCGAACCCCCGACGTCGGAGCCAAGGGACAGTGGCGCGTAGCCGGCGGCCAGCCCGGCGGCCGACCCGCCCGACGACCCACCCGGAGTACGCCGCGGGTCCCACGGATTGGCGGTGGTCCCGTACAGGTCGTTGTAGCTCTGCAGATCGCCGAGATGGATCGGCACGTTCGTCTTGCCCAGCACGATCGCCCCCGCCGCCTTGACCCTCTCCACCGCAACGGCGTCGGAGTCCGGGACGAAGTCCGCGGACGCCGGGATGCCCCACGTGGTGGGCAACCCGGCCACGTTGAACGACTCCTTTACCGTGACGGGGACCCCGAGCAGCGGTCGTCTCTCCCCTCGGGCGAGCGCGGCGTCGGCGTTGCGGGCTGCGTTGCGCGCCCGGTCGAAGTCCGGCACGCACACCGCGTTGATCGTCCGGTCGTGGTGCTCGATCCGGGCGATGGCCGCCTCGGTGAGTTCGACCGCCGAGACTCGACCGGTGGTCAGATCCTCGACGAGCGCGCCCGCGCTCCGGTAGGTCAGCTCGATATTGGTCACGACATCCCCATCCTGTTGATGTTCTGAAGTGGCCCCGGTGGTCGTGATCTAGCCTCGGTTGCGTCGTCGGTGGGCCAAGAGCACTGAAGATCGGCGTCAGGGGCTGAGGGTGCGGCGTGTGCTGTTAGCTGTCAGGCGGCAGGCATCTGTTGTCTCGGGGCAGCGAGGCGATCATCGCTTCGGCGACTTGTCGTGGGTCGAGGTCGCTTGTGTCGATCGTTCGCGTCCCGCGAGGACGCGGGTCGTGGTGGCTCGCGTGGACGGCCCTGGCGATCGCGTCGGCCAGCGCATCGCCGGTGAGGCCGATGCGGTGGTTGCCCTGGATGACCGGGCCTTCGCCTTGAGCCCGAGCGGTGAGCCGTTCGGCGAGGGCGGCCGCGGAGGCGTCCAGCCAGAACAGCGCGGGTGAGTCACTGCTGTCGAGCTCGTCGTGCTGGGTGTCGATCAGCAGCCCGATGGTGCGAGGATCACCGCTGATGACGACGGTTTGTGCGCCGGCGTGGGCCAAGCACTCAGTGACCGCGCGAGCGTTGGCGGCGCGCAGTGGCCCGAGGTGATCGCCGCGCACGTCTGTTCCGAGAAACCCGAGCTGGTGAGCGTCGAGATAGCCGACCGGCTCGCCCGCCCTAGCCAAGAGCGAGAACGTCTGGAACCCGGCGGTGGACACGCCGACGCCTCCTGGCCCGGTGATCACCATCAGGCGTCGTGGCGGTGTCGCGGTTGTGGATGGAGGTCGTGCAGGTGTGGCGAGGTGTCCCGGACTGTTCTGCCGGATGTGGGTCAATGCGGCGTCGGTGACCTGCTCAGCGAGCTCGGTGGAGGTCTGTGCGGTCGTGTTGAGGCGCAGGTCGGCGAGGTCGGGGGCGATCCGGTGGGCGTAGTCCACCGCGTCATCGGCGAGCTCGGTGAGCCAGCCGCGGCGGTGCACCCGGTCGCGGATGGTGTCGCTGTCTGCCTCCAGATGGACGGTCAGGACGTGTTGGCGCTCGACGTCAGGGAGCAGACGCGTCAGGTGGCCGGTGTCGTCGAGGAGTCCGGCGACGATGAGTGCCTGTGCGTCATGGGCCTGATAGTTGTGGATCAACGAGGGAAGCGCGGCAGCGATCAAGTCAGCTTCGGTGGCCCGGGTTCCGCTGGCCAGCCGGAGCTGGTCGGCGTCGACAAACGCTGCCGTCACTCCTGCGGCGGCCAGGTGGGTCAGCATCCGGTAGCCGACGGTGGACTTCCCCACCCCGGATGTCCCGAAAAGCCAGATGATCGGCAGCACCTTCGCACCGTAGGAGCGTCCCATCGCGGGGAGGAACCGGATTTCCGAGGTCGTCCCCGATAGGCAGGCGGTGAAGCCTTCGACTATCGGGGTGGTTCGGGGCGGCGACCGAGCTGGTCCAAGAGCCGATTCTGCTTCGTTCCAGGGGGATCCGGCTCGGGCCTGGGCCGAACATCTGCTCGACCGTCAGCGTGCTGACCCACGCGGCGTAGGGCTCCAGCACGTGCTCGACGAGCTCCTCAGGCAGCTGGTCGTCGAGCTCGATGGCGCGGGCGAGGTCCCAGGAGTGGACGGTGATGTCAGCGGCCCGGTATACGAGGAACTCGCTGACCGTGATCCGCCCGGCGGGGTGGTCGACGTCGCTGGCGGGGTGAGCAGCGGCGAACGCGCGTCGCTGACGCTGTGCGCTGCGCCGGACCTCCCGGAGGGAAGCCGTGGTGCCTTCGCCTCGGGATGCAGGGGGACCCTTCTCAAGCAGCTCGACGGCCATCCGATGACCGGCCACGACATGTTCGACAAGGTCGAGCACGGTCCACGCCTCGCACGGAGTCGGACGCGTCCACTGCGAAGCGGTGATCGTCGACAGACGGTTGTCGAAGAGTTCCACCGCCGCGTCGAGCAGCGACAGTCCGTCCACGCCAGCCAGGCTACGCGCTGATCTTTCTCCCCAGTGTGTGTGCGGAGCGCCGGTGAGTTCAGGAGCGACCGCGGGGACGCCACCGTCCGAATCCGCCTTCGGTGTTGATGGTCTGTCCGGTGATCCAGGCGGCTTCGTCGGTGGCGAGCCAGACGATCAACCGGGCCGGGTCCTCGGGTCGTCCGTAGCGGCCGAAGGGGAACATCGGTGCGACGAGGCTCCACATGTCCTGGGTCAGGTAGCCGGTGTCGACCGGGCCGGGGTTCACGGTGTTCACGCGGATCCCGAGGTCGCCGAGTTCGTCGGCGATCGTCGTGGTGAGCCCGGCGATCGCTGCTTTCGCTGCTGCGTAGGCGATCTCGCCCGGTAGCGGCCCCAGTCCCTGACCGGAGGTCAGGAAAACGATCGAGCCCCCAGCCCGGCCGTCGTGCTGGCGGGCGAAAGCTTGGGCGAGCAGGATCGACGAGCGTGCATCGACGGCCCAGTGGGCGTCCAACTGCTCAGCGGTGACCTCGTCCAGTGCTGCGTCCTGCCCGGTCAGCGCATGGTTGCAGATCAACACATCGACGTGTCCGACCAGGTCGACGGTGGCGTCCATGAGGCGTGCGGGTCCGTGGGGGTCGGCGAGGTCGACACCTATCTCCGCGACGATCGCGTCGGCGCGGGAGTGTCTTCGAACCGATGCGACGACGGCATCGAGGTCGTCGGCGCCCCACTCCTGGGCTTTGTCATGAGGCTGGAAGTGATGCAGGACAGTGCTCGCGCCGTAGGAGACCGCCAGGCCCGCGATCGCATGGCCGATCCCGCCCCGTCGGCTGGCGCCTGTGACGAGCACGGTGCGGCCTGACAACGGGTACGGATCTCGACCGTGCGCAGCATCCGTGTCAGGGGGAACGGGTTCAGGCATGGCGGCGACGTCTCCGATGAACGCGGGAAGGCAGGGAACGCATAGTCCTGTCGGTTTCGTCGAGGGTCGGGTCCTCCCGTTAGTCATTGAGGCCAGCGCGGATCGCCTGCTCCACTGGCGAGAGTGGTCTCCTCGCCCGAGGATCGAGTGCATCGGCGGGTTCGATCGCGTTCTGCGCCATGAACCGGTGCTGCGTCCCACGGTGGGTCTGAGCAGCGTGGACGAGGAAGGGGTGGCAGACGTATACGTCGCCGCACCGACCGGTCGCGTGGGCAACCGGTCTACCTGCCGAAGCTTGCTCGATCATCGGGCCCAACGCGTGGCTGTCGACACCATCAGAGCCGTAGGGATCCAGTAGCTGCGGAACGTCGAGGTGGGAGCCGACCCGGATACGGGTGGGGCTGTCGTCCGTGCCGACGTCACTGAACAACATCAACAGAAGCAGGGCGCGGCCGCGGGAGTTGACGTTGACCCTGAAGCCGACCTCACGCATGGTCTCGACCGACTCCAGGTCGTCGTCGGTGAGCTCCCGGTCGGGGAACGCCGCGTCGATGTGCCACCCGGACTCGGCAGGTTCCTCATCGCTGGGAAACCGCAAGGGGAACGCCCCGACATGATCACGGCGAAGCCATCGGCCTGGGCCAACGAGCTCGTCGTAGGCGGCGACCAACGTCGGCGAGTTGACGGCGTCTACGAACGGCTCGTCAGCGCGGTAGAGCACCCAGTGCGTGGGTGAAACCCACGTGTCGGGGTCGGCAGGGTCGTACCCGGTCTCTTCCCACAGGAGGCTCTCGCAGGTACGGGCGAGAGCTTCAGGCAGCGCGCCGGGCAGCTGCACGAATCCGTCGCGGATGAAGCGGTCGGCCAGTTCGGTCACCCCTGGGCTCCCTCCTAACAGACATATCGGTCAGTTATGTGTAGCGGGGCAAGCCGCTCGGTCTCACTCCATTTTCGGTGGACATGACCGACGGTGCTTCCAATGGTCCGGTCGCTGCCGTCGCGTGCGTGCGGTGCACCGCAATCGGGCCGCCGTCGGGAGTGTCGGCTTTCGATCGTTCACGAGACACATGTCGGGACGATCGGTTGCTGCAGGTCATCGATGTAACGGAACCCGTGTCTGCGCCTACGACACGCTGTCGGGGGTTCGCGATACGTTTCGGGTGTGCGCATCGGCTACGCCCGGGTCTCGACCCGCGATCAGCATCCTGAGGCTCAGCACGATGCGCTGCGTGCGGCCGGTTGTGAGCAGGTGTTTGTCGACCGGGCCTCTGGCAAGCTCGCCCGCCGCCCGGAGCTCGACCAGGCGTTGCTCGTCCTACGGGGAGGGGACCAGCTGGTGGTCACCAAGCTGGATCGGCTGGGGCGCTCGCTGGAGCACCTGATCGAGCTGGCCCGCACCCTGCAGCAGCGCAACGTCGATCTTGTGGTGCTCGATCAGGGTGTGGACACCGCTACCGCGGTCGGGCGGATGTTCTTCCAGGTCCTCGGCGCGATCGCCGAGTTCGAGGCCAGTCTGCTCTCCGAGCGGACCAAGGACGGCCTGGAGGCCGCCCGTGCTCGGGGGCGTACCGGTGGGCAGAAACCGAAACTCGGGGCGCGCCAGGCGCACCTGGCCCGGCTGATGTACGAGGAGACGGGTGCGGACGGGCGGCGCCGCTACACCGTGGCTCAGATCGCCGCCGAGTTCGGGGTCAGCCGGCCCACGATCTACCGCTACCTGGGCACACCGCGCGGGGCGTCTGCGCCGCAGGCCGGTCGGGAGCAGCGGTGACTCGGGCGGGTCCGGCGTATCCGCGGGGCGCACCGATGCGTTGTCCGGAGTGCGGGCAGGCGCCGGGAAACCCGATCGAGCGCGCGGAGGTATCGATGACCTGGCTGTTCCTGGACGCCACGGAGCCGATGGGGACGGGGTCGACGGGGACGGGGTCGATGGGGCTGGTCGAGCGGCGGTTCTGCCGTGCCTGCGCTCCGACCGGCCCGGTCGCTGACCTGGCTTGTGTGCGGTGCGGGGACGGACCCCTGTTGGGCGGGGACCTGGCGGCCGCGGACACCGGTGACGGTCGGACGTCGACGATGCTGCAGGCCTGGATGAGTAGCACCGGGTGGCGGCTGTCGGGGCCGGTGTGCCCGGACTGTGTCGGCGAGTTGGCGAGATGAGCCGGGTGGACCCGCAGGTCAAGGCGCTGCTGGTGGCGCGGCTGCGGGAACGCCGTCGGGCGGGTGAGTCGATCGGTGATGAGGTCCGTCGGGTCGCTGGGCAGTTCGGGGTGGGTGCGCGAACGGTGTGGCGCTGGGTCGCGGAGTTCACCGAGCCAGAGCGGGGTGCCCGGTCGGATCGCTACGAGCTGACCGACGCGGATGTGGACGCGTTCACGCGGTGGCGGGGCAATGTTGCGGCGGTGCACCGGGAGCTGCACGCCGACCGCGCGGATGGGCTGTCGCTGCGTCGGCTGCAGTACGCGTTCGCCGAGCAGCTGACGCCGGGGCAGCGGGCCGGGCTGGTGGAAGGCGCGGAGGGGCGCCGCCGGTATGAGGTGTACTTGCGCTGGGACCCGCCAGCACGCAACGCGATGTGGGAGGGCGATCACGTCGAGCTGCCGGTGCTGGTGCTCGCGCCGCGAGCACAGCGCCCGGCCAAGCCGTGGGCGACGTTGTTCGTGGACGGCTTCTCGCGACTGATCATGGGGTGGGCGATCTCGATGCGGCCCGACTCGGCAACAGTGTTGGCCACGTTGCGCTCGGGGATCGTGGTCGACTCGGCGCGGGGCCCGTTCGGGGGTCTGCCTGCGGTGCTGCGCACCGATCACGGGCTGGAGTTCACCGCGGCCGCGGTGCGGCGCTCGTGCGCGGCGCTGGGCATCGAGCCGGTGCCCGCCCCGCCCTACACCCCGCACCTGAAGGGAAAGGTGGAGCGGGTCAACCGCACTCTGGTGCAGGAGTTCCTGGCCGGGCTGCCGTTCTACACCGGCGGCCCCCGCGCCGTGGGCGGGGAGCTGTTCGGGCCGGACGTCGACCCGATGAGCCTGACGTTGTTCGTGGACCGGTTCGCAGCGTGGGTGGGCGACTACAACACCACTCGGATCCATTCGAGCCTGGGGACGACGCCGCTGGCGCGGTGGGGCGAGGACGCCACGCCGCTGCGCGAGGTTCCGTCCGAGCAGCTGCGGTGGATGCTGCTGGCTGATCGGGAGCGCACGGTGAACCGGGACGGTATCCACCACGACGGGGTCCGGTTCCTGGCCCCGGAGCTCAACGGGCTGGTCGGCGAGGTGCTGCAGGTCCGCTACATGCCGCACGACCTGCGCCAGATCGAGCTGTTCCGCGGCGACGCGTGGCTGGCCACCGCCTATCCGCAGGACGCCCTGTCCGACGAGCAGCGCCAGGCTGTGCTCGAACGGCGCCGGGCCGATGCGGCCGAGCTGGGCCGGCGCCATCGCCGGGCGAGCCGCCGGGCCCGCGCCCAACTCGCGCCGATCACCGAGCCGGGCCCGGTCGAGGACACCACCGTCGTCACCGCCGGCGCCGAACGCCGCGATCGTCGGCGTCGACGCCGCGGCGACGAGGGCCCGGACTACGCCGCACTCGCCCGGCTGGCGCGCACCGACCTGCTCGACCTCAAGAGCGACTTCGCCTACTGGAACCCCGAGTTCGCCGAACCCCCTGCACCGGTCGACCTCGACCCGGCGCCGGACAGCGAGCAGGACAGCGAACGCCGCGCGGGCGGCGAGCAAGGAGGCCGAAGCTGATGGCGCGGCACTTTCTGGACTTGCCCGGGGCGCGGGTGCTGCCCACGGCCGGGCTGCAGCTGGTCGACCAGGCGGTGGGGCACGTGGTGGACGCCGCGGCGATGGGGGTGGTGCACGGCCCGGCCGGGATGGGCAAGACCTACGCGGTGGAGTCGGCGTTGGCCGCCCGCTCCCGCACTGGGTTGTGGTCGTCGTTCCCGTCGCGGCCGACGATGCGGCTGGTGGCCGCCACCTTGTACGAGCAGCTGACCGGCTCCTCGGCGGGGCGGGCGAGCCGGTTCGTGCTCATGGACGCCGTCATCGAGGAACTGGCGACCCGCCCACGGGTGGTGGTCGTCGACGAGGCCCAGCGGCTCAACACCGAGTGCATCGAGTTCCTGCGACACCTGCACGACCACCCGGCCACCCGGTTCCCGCTGCTGCTGGTCGGCGGGGACGGCGCGTGGCAGGTGCTGTCCGCGCAGCCGATGCTGCGCTCGCGGATCTATCGTCGGGTCCGTCTCGAACCGCTGACCACGAAGCAGGTGACCGCGCTGATCCCGCGGTTCCACCCGATCTACGAGGGTGTGGACCCGGAACTGCTGCTACAGGTCGATGACCATCTCGCGCACGGCAACCTGCGGGACTGGGCGTCGTTCACCCAGTCCGCGGCGGCGCTGTGCGCCGAGCATGACATCGCGGTGCTCGACGAGCGGATCGTGGCCAACGCGTTCGCGCTACACGGCGCCGCAACCACCGTCTGACCGTGCACCCCGGGACCTGTGCCGTGCACGCCCGACCACGCCGGTGACCACTACTGAAGCCATCGTGGCCACGACCACCGGTCTGGGCGGTGACCACGGACCGGCCACACCTGCATCGACACGGCCGGCGACGGTGACCACGTACTGGCCGGCCGGGGCGCCTGCCGCTGTCCGGTGGGTGCGCGATCCCGACGACGATCACGCGTGCGTGCGGACCCTGTTGGGGCTGCACGATCTCGCGGGCGGAGTCGTGGTGTGTCCGGCCGCGCCCGGCTCGCCGTGGCCGGTCTTGGCCCGCGATCTGTTGCTCGCGCTCGGCAAGACCCGCGAAGCCCTCGACGATGCCGGACCGCGATCGCGGCTGCCTGTGCTGCTCGCGCTCTGGCTGCGCGCCGAACAGATCCGGCACCTGGTCGTGCTGCGAGCACACCGCCTTCCGGTCGCCACCCGTGCCGCGCTCGCCCATCTCACCGCCGGCGCTGGTGTCGCGCTCTGGGCCGTCGACCACACCAGCACGCCGACCCCGCACGCGATGCACTGGACCGCGGCAGCCGCTCTGCTCGGCGTCGCGAGGGACACCGCCCGGCGGCCCCGGCCCGCCGACTCGCAGCTGTACGCGACGGTGCGAGATCGCGCCCGGCGGGCAGGGTGCAGCTGGCGGCTCTACACCGAACGCACCCTGAGGCGACCGCGAGATGTCCGGCCCGACTGCACGCTGGGCACCCTGCTGCAAAACCTGACCATCGACGCCCGCGACCGCCACGAGCTGCTGCTGCGCCTGCACGCCGCACAAACCGGGCTACGCGACGAAGGCCTGGACCTGACCCTGCCCGCGCTCGAGCACGACACACGGCTACTGGACCGGCTCGGCCCGCGGTTCACCACCGACACCGTCGCTCGGCTCCGCCGTCTAGCCTGCCCGCTCGCCGCCGGCGCGCTCACCCTCGCGGTGGCCACCGACAACAACGCGCCATGGCTGGCGTGGCTCACCCACAACTGGACCGACCCGCACGGTCGCCACGTCCGCGCCTACACCGGGACCCTGCGCGTCCCGCCACAAGCCCGCCCGATGCAGCGGGCACTGCTCCTCGACCACGCCAGCCGTCGCGATCCGCCACCGAACCTGTTCGTCGGACGCGACAACGCCGCCATGACCGGGCGGCGCCTCGCACACCGCATCGGCACCGCTGCCGACCTCGCCGGACTCCCCCGTTCTGAGGCCGCCCACCCCACGAGCCTGTGTTACACGGCCGAGACGTTCGCGACGACGTTCACCGGCGCCATCCGCCTCCGCCCAATCACTTGATCCACACGCGTGCCATCTAACCGTCGTCCCGTGCCACTTATCCGTCGTTCACCAGTGCCACTTCCGCGACGCTCCACACCATCCGTCCCCTGTTGCCTTTCGCGTCCGTCGGTCCGTCACGCGCCGCCTCAGCTCCATCTGTAGCCATCTCAGTCCGGCCGCTTGTCGCCGTGCCCACCTGTTCGCACCAGTCTCTTCCGCCTGACCCTCCTTTCTCCAAACGCCATCCAAACTCTATTCAAACTCTATGCACCTATGCATTAAAATGATCATGGTACGCTGGCGCGGTGCTCAGGATCGTTGCGGTGTCCGCCGGGTCGGTGGACTACCTGCTGCGCGGCTCGGGTTGCGCCGAGCATGAGCACGCCCCCGCGAAGGAAGCCGACGGCGTCGGTTACATGCTGGCGGGAGCCGAGCGGGAGCCGGCCGGAATCTGGGGCGGCCAGGGCCTCGGGATGATCGGCATGACCGCTGGGACCGCTGCCACCGAGGAGCAGGTTCGAGCCGTCTTCGGGCGCCTGGAGCACCCGACTGTGGTCGCTGCCGACGGCTCGCCGGCGCCTCTCGGGAACCGCCCTCGGAAGTTCAAGACGCGCGAGCAGCGCGTCGCGCTGGCACTGGCGAAAGAGCCCGACGCGACCGAGGAGCGGCGCACCGCGATCGCGAACGAAGTCCGGGCGGAGACCCGCAAGGCGGTCGCCTATTACGACCTCACTTTCTCCCCGGTGAAGTCGGTGAGCGTGTACTGGGCCGCGCTCATGGAGGCGGGTCGTCACGCCGAAGCGCAGGCCGTCGTCGAGGCCCACCACGCCGGTATCCGGGCGGCGATGGAGTACGTCGAGCGTGAGGCGGCCTACGTCCGGTCCGGGTACCACGGGCGGACGTCGTCGGGGGTCTCCGTGGGCGTGCACGAGCGCGGAGAGGGACTCAGCTGGGTGCGCTGGGACCACTCGACGAGCAGGGCTCAGCAGCCCCAGATGCACTCGCACGTCACGGTGCTGAACCGGCTGGTCACGACCTCCGACGGCGAGATCCGCTCGCTCAACGGGCGCGCCTTCCGGCCGATCAAGGAGGGCGCCGACGCGATCTACCAGCAGGTCAGCCAGACCACGCTGGCGGAGAGTAACGGTGTCGTGTTCGCCCTGCGGCCCGACGGCAAGGCGACTGAGCTCATGGGTGTAGACCAGCAGCTTTGCGGCAAGGCTTCGACGCGGCGCGAGCAGATCGCCGGAGCGGTGCGGAGCGCGACGGAGACCTTCGTCGAGCGCTACGGGCGGGAGCCGAGCCCGGCCGAGCGCAAGGAGATGGACCGCGTGGCCTGGCGGCAGACGAGGGCCGCGAAGAACTACGCGGTGGCCCCCCGCCAGCAGATCGACAACTGGGTTAGCGGGGTCCGCGGAGAGCTGCGGCAGAGCTTGCGCGCCGTCGGTCAGCAGGCCGCCCTCGTGCAGCGCGGCGGACACCCCGACCAGCGCGGATACGCCAACCGCACCAAGCAGGAGGTGCTCCATGCCGCGGTGGCCGCCGTGGAGCTCCGCCACTCCACCTGGCAGGTCGGCAACCTGGTCCGCGCGGTCAACGACGAGCTTCTGCGGACCCCGCACCTCGAGCAGGGGGCGGAGGACCTCGCCCGGGAGATCCTGGACAGCCCCTCGCAGTACGGGGTGGTGCTGACTTCTCCGCCGGACCCGGCCCCGGTACCAGAGGCGCTGCGTCGCGACGACGGCCACAGCCGCTACCGCCAGCACAACTTCGAGCGATGGACGACGAGTCGACAGCTGACTGTCGAGGCCACCATCGTCGCAAGGGCCCGCGAGATCGGTGCCCCGTCGCTTCTCGGGCCGGAGTTGGAGATGGCCCGTGTCGAACTCATCGCTGCTGGTCTGGGCGTCGACCAGGTCGACGCGGTCATCGAGACGCTGTCGTCCGGACGCCGCGGCGACGTCCTGATCGGCCCGGCCGGAACCGGGAAGTCGCGCACCATCGGTGCGTTGGCCCGGATCTGGCCGCAGCACGTCGGCGGACGCGTCCTGGGGCTGGCGACGTCGCAGATGGCGACTCAGGTGCTGGCAGAGGACGGACTGGACGCGTTGAACACGACCGCGTTCCTGCAGCGATACGCACCCGACGAGAACGGGGTGGTGCGGGCCGAGCTGGGTCGCGGGGACCTCGTCGTGATCGACGAGGCGGGCATGTCGTCGACCACCGAGCTGGACCGGATCTCCACGATCGTGGCCGCCGCGGGCGCAAAACTTCTCTACACCGGAGACCACGAGCAGCTGGTCGCGGTGGGTGCGGGCGGCATGCTCGACCTGCTCGTGCGGGACAACGGGGCGGCCGAGCTGACCGAGGTGCGTCGCTTCCGCAACGAGTGGGAGCGGGAGGCGTCGATGCGGCTCCGCGTCGGCGATGAGGACGTCCTCGCGGTCTACGACCAGCACGGCCGGGTCCGCGGAGGCACCGCCGACGAGATGGCCGAAGCCGCCGGGCGTGGCTATCTCGCCGACGTCCTGGCCGGCAAGGAGTCCCTCCTGATCGTGCAGGACAACGACACCGCGAGGGACATGTCGGCGGCGATCAGGGCCGAGCTCATCACCGCTGGTCGGGTGGGTCACGAAGTCCTCGGACAGACCCGTGACGGGAACCTCGTGAGCCAGGGCGACCGGATTCAGACCCGCCAGAACAACTACAACCTCCGGGTGGACGGCCGCGGTGGCGTCTACAACCGGGACGTCTGGACGGTGCTGGACAAGGACCCGATGAGCGGGGACCTGCGTGTGCGGAGGGACGACGGCCTGACCGCGCACCTGCCCTCGAACTACGTCTCCACCCAGACGACTCTGGCCTACGCGGTGACGGTCTATGCGGCGCAGGGAGCGACCGTCGACACCACTCACGACCTGGTGCCGCCGAGCCTGTCGCGCAACGCGCTCTACGTCATGCTCAGCCGCGGCCGGGAGAACAACACTGCCTACGTGCCGTGCCGGCGCGAGGCGGACCAGCACGACCACGAGGCCGTCGTTCGGGGTCCGCTCGACGTCCTGGCCGAGATCCTGGATCGGGCGCCCGACGGTGCGACGGCGGCCGAGGTGGAGCGCCGGGTCGGCCTGGAGGAGGCTCGATCGCTCGCTTGGGTCGGCGCTCAGTGGGACCTGCTGACGACCGAGTTCGGGCGGGATCGCTACACTGATCAGTTGGCGACCCTCCTGGGCCACGAGCAGATGGACGAGCTCGTGGCCGAGCCGCGCTACGACCAGTTGATGGCCGCCGTCCGCTCGGCGGAGCTGGACGGCCACGACCCCGCTGCCGTCCTGCGGGAGGCTGTCCGAGCGCGTGGTCTCGGTGGGGCGGAGTCGGTGGCCGACGTCCTGCGCTACCGGGTCAACATGGCCGCGTCGTCCCGGTCGCCCGAGCGGCGCGTCAGCGCCGGTGACTGGTCGAGCTACATCGAGGGCCTGGGCGGCCCGGTCGGCGAGTTCGAGGCGGCGCTGAGCGCCGCGGCCACAGAGCGCCAGGCCGAGTTGGGTCACAGGATCGCGGACGAGGTCCCGGAGTGGGCCAGGGAGGCACCGGCGCTCGGAGTCCCGCCCGAGGACGGGCCGGAGCGTGTCGAGTGGATCCGTCGGGCCGGTATCGTCGCGGCCTACCGCGACATGCACTCCGTCCCCGACGAGCAGCTGTCCCTCGGGGCGGCTCCGGACAAGCGCCGGGCGTTCCACCACCTCCTGTGGAAGCAGGCTCACGCAGCGCTGGGCTACCCGGCGGACAGCCTCGACTACGCCGCGGCGACCCTCGGGCAGCTCCGCGAGATGCGGGCTGAATGGCAGCGCCAGCAGACATGGGCTCCGCCCTACGTCGAGCAGGAACTGCGTGCCGCGCGTGAGCTGGCCGAGGAGTACCGCCGGGACAGCATCATCTGGGCCGCGGGGATCGATCAGGTCGCTGACGGGACCGACGAGCGCCGGGAGGCAGAACGTGACCTGGCTGCCGCGCGTCGCCTGACTGCGCTGCAGGAGCGCCGCGTGGAGGCCCTGAGCACCGTGGCGGAAGTTCGGAAGGAGTGGTTCGACCAGACGACCGCTGTCCGGGTGCAGGCTGCACTTGCCGGAGACGAGCTGGAGCGGCGCGGGGAGACCCGGGAGGTCACTCCGATCCGCGGCGAGCAGGAGGAACTGTTCGCCATCGACGAGTCGCGACCGAAGGGGCGCGCCGAGCGTCGCCGCGTCGTCGACCCCGCCCAGGAGGAACTGGACCTCCCCGGCGTGCCGAGCGCGAGCCCGGAAATCGCCGCGCCGGGCGAGAACCGCGGCCGGCCGCAGGAGGTAGCGGGCACGGACGCCCGGATCGGAGGCGACCTGCACGAGGTCGCTGTCGGGCTGGGGTACGCGGAGGTCCGCCGAGAGGAGACGGAGGCCGAACGGGAACGGGCGAGGCAGCCCGAGCTGTTCCGCACGGCCCCGGAGGCCCGAGACGTGGCTGCGGCCCAGCCCGTTCGCGAGAGTGACCAGACCCGCGAGGTGTCGGAGGGGACAGACGAGCCAGCACCGCTCACCGTCGGGAACGCACTTCGGATTGCGATCGTCAGTAAGGCTCTTCGAGACGATATCCGCGCTGTTCACACGGATGCGAGCCGCGCCGACGAACACACCGATATTGGAATCGGAGCCCCGGTCCCCCGCGCACCGGAAGTGGAATCGGTGTCGGCGAAGAATGAACGCCAGCGGCGGAACGGGACCGGAGTTGGCAGATAGCCACTCGTAGTCTCTTTCGCGGCCGGTGCCCGACGGGCCGTAGCCGAGGCTCGACTTCGTGGTTACAGCACCATCGCCGGGGTACTACGAGCCACCGCACCGTTCGCCCGGATTGTGGGTGTAGTCAAGTGGCCTGGCCCCACTGGTCGTCGCTGGATCTGGCCCCGGCCCTGCAGCGGTTCGTGTAGCTCCGGGCCTGGGCGGGTCGTGCTCTAGCCCGGACTCTTCACGGGTTGTGCCGGTGATCTCCGACCCCAACTGAAGAAAGTGCCTCGTGACCAGGTAAGACAGCGGGTGTCGAAGCCCTGTCCGCCATGGTCGAGGAGGCACTTTCCGAGTGCAGACTACAAGCACGCGCCCACCGGTCATCGTGACCGCCGACGGCGCTGGGGTGGTGTCGCACGTCGGGTCGCGTCTGCTGGCCGATGTCGCCGACCGGACCACGTTGACCAGTGAACTCTCGACCGCGCTCGCACCGCTGCGACGAGCTCGGGCGCGTCATGATCCGGGGCGGGTGCTGGTCGATCTGGCCGTCGCGGTCGCCGACGGGGCCACGAGGATCTGCGAGATCGCGGTCCTGGCCGATCAGGGCGCGGTGTTCGGGTCGGTGGCATCGGACTCGACCTGCTGGCGACTGCTCGACAAGCTCGACGAGCGCCGGTTGTCCTCGATCGCGGCGGGGCGGGCGCGGGCCCGGGAGGTGGTCTGGGCCCAGCACGCCGACGTCGATGGTCGCGCGTTTCCCGCGGCTCGGGTCGCCGGCCGCGACCTGCGCCGGCACGGCCGGGACGTGCTGGTGATCGATCTCGACGCCACGATCGTCATCGCCCACAGCGAGAAGGAACAGGCCACGCCCACGTTCAAGAAGACGTTCGGGTATCACCCGATGCTGGCGTTCTGCGACAACACCGGCGAGTTCCTCGCCGCCCGCTTGCGCCGCGGGAACGCCGGTGCGAACACCGCCGCGGATCACATCAACGTGCTCGACGACGCGCTCGCCCAGATCCCTGACGCGTTCCGTCACGGGCACCCGATCCTGGTCCGCACCGACACCGCGGGCGCCACGAAAGCCTTCCTCGCCCACATCCGAGCGCAACAAGACACAGCGGTGAGCTGTGAGTTCTCCGTCGGCTGGGCCGTCACCGACCGCGAACGCACCGTGATCAGCCTGGTCCCGAAGACGGTGTGGGCCGAGGCGGTCGACGCTGACGGCGGGCACCGTGACGGCGCCGGGCTGGCCGAGATCACCGGCTTGCTCCCCGCCTCCGCGTTGGTCGACTACCCGGCCGGGACCCGCGTTGTCGTCCGTCGCGAACGGCCGCATCCCGGCGCGCAGCTCGATGCGTTCGAGGAGCGTGACGGCTGGCGCTACACCGCGTTCGCCACCGACACCCGCGTCGGGCAGCTCGCCTTCCTCGACGCCCGCCACCGCGCCCACGCCCGGGTCGAGGACCGGATCCGCTGCGGCAAGGACACCGGCCTCAACCACTTCCCGTCCCGGTCCTTCGCCGTCAACGCGGCGTGGTTGACCGTGGTCATGCTCGCGGTCGACCTGATCACCTGGACCCAGCGCCTGCTTCTCGACGGCGACCTGGCGAAGGTCGAGCCGAAGGCGTTGCGCTACCGGTTGTTGCACACCGCCGCGCGGATCACCCGCGGGCAACGCCGAGTCTGGGTCCGTATCCAACGGTCCTGGCCCTGGGCGGTCGATCTCGCCCGCGCGTTCGCGCGGCTGTGCGCGTTGCCTGTTCCTGCTGGTTGATCTCCGAAGCCCGACACGACGAGCGGCGGGAGCTCCCGGCAGAACGCGCAGGCCGGCCCCTTCGCCATGCCCACCCATCGAACGAACCGGACCGGATCCGCCGCCAGCCGATCACGCGGTCAATCCGCAGCTCCGTGAATCACCAGGGCTAGCGTGTGCTGGGTGGCGAGTCCGACGACGTGAAGCGCCCCGGGTTCAGTGGAGGCTGAGTTCTCCCGAGATCGGAGTGTCTCGGGCTGGTTGGTGAGCGTAGTAGTTCTGTTCGTACTCGATCGGCGGCATGTTGCCGATCATGGAGTGCAGCCGCTGGGTGTTGAACCAATGCACCCAGCTCGCGGTGGCCAGCTCGAGATCCTCGACCGCACGGATCGGTCCGTCACGGCGGATGCACTCGGTCTTGTAGAGCCCGATCACCGACTCGGCCAGGGCGTTGTCGTAGCTGTCACCGACCGAGCCGATCGAGGCGATCGCGCCGGCCTCGGCGAGGCGGTTGCCGTATCGGATAGCGCAGTACTGGCTGCCTGCATCGCTGTGATGGATCAACCCGTCCAGGCGCCCGTCGGTCGTCTGACCTGCGCTGTCACGGGTCCACAACGCCATTTCCAGAGCGTCGAGCGGGAGCTCGGTTGGCATCGAGGAAGCGCAACGCCATCCGACGATGCGTCGGGAGAACACGTCGGAGACGAACGCGGTGAACACCATCCCCGACCAGGTCGGCACGTAGGTCAGATCCACTACCCAGAGCCGGTTGGGTGCGGCGGCGGTGAAGTCCCGATCGACCAGATCCGGCGCCCGGGTGGCCTGTCGGTCGGGTCGGGTGGTCAGCACTGGCGCTCCGCGGCGGGCGCCGCGTAGGCCCAGGTAGCGCATCAGCCGCTCGACGGTGCAGCGGGCGACCGGAGCGCCGTCGGCGCCCGGGACGCCGTCTCGGCGCAGCTGGTGCCACATCTTGCGGGCTCCGTAGACCCCGCGGCCCTTGGCTCGGTCCCAGAACGTGGCCTCGATCGTCTCGGCCAGCCCGGTGTCGGAGCGCGCTCGCCGCGACGGCGGGCGGGTCTTGGCTGCGTAGTAGCCGCTCGGGGCGATCGTGGCGCCGTGCTGGGTCAGCACAGCACAGATCGGCTCGACCCCGAACCGGCCCTTGTGGGCGTCGATGTAGTCGACGATCACCGCAGTCGGCGGTCGAGCTCCGCCGAGGCGAAAAACGCCGAGGCAGTCTTGAGGATCTCATTCGCCCGCCGCAGCTCGGCGTTCTCCCGCCGCAGCCGGGTCAACTCGTCGCGGTCCTCGGTCGTGACCCCGGGTGTCAGACCGTCGTCGATATCGGCCTGCTTGCACCAGCCCCGCAGCGTGTCGGGAAGGATCCCCAGCTGCGGTCCGATCCGCTTACACGCGGCGTTGACCGACAAGCCGGGCTCCTGCTGGCGTGCTTCCCGGACCATGCGCTTGGCCCGCTCACGCATCTCGTCGCTGAACTTCCTCGGTGCCGGCACGAAGACCACCTTCCCGTGGCTTCAGTGCCTCCACCAGACCCGGGGCGCTTCAACGGTGGTGTTCGAGACGCACTCCTGGAGCGAGGACAACGAGCGCTCTGTAGCGACCGGATGGCTTCCCGGCCGGCTCTCAGCGCGAGGTCGTGAACTCGCAGGCGAGCTCGGTCAGCGTCGTCGAGACGACGGCCTGGCCGCGGTGTTCAGCTCGGACCTGGAGCGGGCGGTGGAGACGACACGGATCGCGTTCGCGGAGACTGCGATCCCGGTGTTTCTGGATTGGCGTCTGCGCGAGTGCGATTACGGCAGCCTCAACGGCGCCCCGGCGGCCTGGATGGCTGCGGAGAAGCCGGCCCGGGTCCGAACCCCATATCCTGGTGGGGAGAGCTGGGAACAAGCCCTGGATCGGGTTGGGGGGTTCCTGCGCGATGTCACTGATCGGTGGGCCGGGCGCAGGGTGCTGGTGATCGGCCATGTCGCGACCCGGTGGGCGTTGGACCACTTCATCGACGGGGTCAGCCTCGACGAGCTTGTTGCCGGTGACTTCGGCTGGCGCGAGGGCTGGGAGTTCACTGTCAGTGGCTCTGACCTGCGGTTCGTGAGGCCGACGGGTGCGGGTGGCTAGGGCATGTCTCCCAATAGGCGTGACCAGGTGATGCAGGCGCTGAGGACGGTGGCGGCGCGATAGGTGATGGCGAGTTTGTCGTAGCGGGTGGCCAGCTCGCGCCACTGCTTGGTCAGGGCGAAGTGGCGTTCCACGACGTTGCGGCCCTTGTAGGTCTCAACGTCGAGTCCGGGTGGTCTGCCGCCGAGGGAGCCGCGGCGTTTGCGGGCGGCGATCTCGTCGCGTTTCTGCGGGATGACGGTGGTGATCGAGCGGCGGGCCAGTGCGCGCCGGTTGACCCCGGATGAGTAGGCCCGGTCGGCCACCACGGCGTCGGGTCGGGTGCGGGACCGTCCCGCGCCGAGGCGGGGGACGCGGATGTCGGCCAGGACCTGCTCGAGCATGGCGCCGTCGTTGCGCTGCCCGCCGGTCACCACCACCGCCAGCGGCCGGCCCCGCCGGTCGACCGCGGCATGGATCTTCGTCGTCAGCCCGCCACGGGAACGGCCGATGCCGTGACCTGCGGGTTCTCGCGGTCCGCCGAGCGGGCTGGGCATGAACCCGTCAGGGGATTTCGTGTAGTTCGACCGTGCCCCCTGTGTCCTGCTCGGGGCGGGTGGTGTTCGTGGCGTGCTGGTGCGCCCGGTTGATCGTGGCGTCCACCGACACCGTCCAGTCGATCTCGCCCTTGGCGTCGGCCTGGGCCAACAGTGCGGCCAGCACGGTGTCCCAGGTGCCGTCAGCGGCGTAGCGGCGGTGTCGCTTCCACACCGTTTGCCAGGGCCCGAACTGCTCCCGCGGCAGATCTCGCCAGGGGATCCCGGTTCGGTATCGGAAGATGATCCCCTCCACCACGCGGCGATCCTCGCCGAACGGGTGCCCACGCCGCCCGGCGTTGGAGGGCAGCAGCGGCCCGATCAACTGCCACTGAGCATCCGAGAGCAGCGCGAACCTCGACGAACTCACCGGCTCATCCTGCCGGCAGTCCGGACACCCATATGGGAGACACGCCCTAGTACTCCAGCCGCACTTCGTTAGCTGGGCTGTCTTCGTCGTCGGTAGTGGCTTTCGCGGGCTCGGTGTTGGTGACGGCGACGCCAGGTCGACCAGGCCCAGCCCACGGTGCGGGCGGGGATGTGGATCAGAGATGCCAGGAGACGTCGGATCTCGGCGAGGGTGAGCGGGATGAGCCCGCTGCCAGGTCTTTTGGGGCGATCGCCGCGGTGACCGAGAGGTAGGCGTGGGCGAGCATGGCCAGGGTGATGTGGCGGTACCAGGCGTCGTAACGCCGCACCTGGTACTGGTCGAGCCCGACCTCGTTCTTCGCGGTCTGGAAGCACTCCTCGATCGCCCACCGGGCGCCGGCGACCCGGATGAGGTCGTCGTCACTGGTGCCGGGCGGGCCTGCGCACAGGTAGTAGGCCAACTCCGGCTCGTCACCGGCGGCGATCTGGGTGTCGGTGAGGATTGACGGCGCACCAGCAGCCAGCGCCCCCACCCGGCGGGCGCCTCCGGTGGCGGAGACAGGCTGGCCACGGCCCAGTCGTAGAGCCGCTCACCCTTCGCCCCGTCCCCCGCCGAGCGGCGCTTCCACGCCTGCTCCGGCGCGCGAGCGACCAGGTCGTCGGCGCGTCGTGACCCGGCCAGCCCGGCGATGTCAGCCTCGAGCGAGAGCGGGATCGACTGACTGCGGGGCACGGCGACGACGTAGCCGATCCGGCGCTTCTCGCACCAGGAGCGGAACTTGTAGTCCTGACCGTAGGCCTCGTCCGCAGCCACCCACGACGCCGGGACACCAGCGTCGAGGGCCCGGCCGAGCATCTGCTTGGCCAGCACGGTCTTGGTGGCGAACTCGACCTCGTCGGGCACCGCCGCAGCCCGGCAACGTTCCCGATCACCGGTCCACGACTTGGGCAGGTAAAGCTCACGATCGATCAACGTGCGGCCCCTGCCGCTGGCATAGGCGCAGAACACCCCGAGCTGGCAGTTCTCCACCCGGCCCGCAGTGCCGGAGTACTGGCGCTGCACCCCGGCCGACTTGGCCCCCTTCTTCAGGAACCCGGTCTCGTCGACGATCAGCACCCCGCCGGGCTCGCCGAGGTGTTCTGTGACGTAGTCCCGCAGGTCATCGCGCATCCCGTCGGCGTCCCAAGCCGCCGAGTTGAGCAGCCGCTGCATCCCGTCCGGCGTCGTGTCACCGGCGACCTCGGCCAGCGTCCACCCGTTCTTCCCGGCCAACGGCGCCAACAATCCACGCACATACGCCCGCGCCCGACGCCGCGGCTCCGTCCGGAAGAACCGCCCCGCCACCAGCCCGAACAACCCGTCCAGGCCGCCGGCCCACGCCTCTAGGTCCTCCTCCACCTGCACAAGATCAAAGCCTAGCGCAGACCCACATCACGAAGTGCGGCTGGAGTACTAGGATGCGGACGCGCGCTGAGCTCGTGCGTGGGCCAGGCGGTAGGACTGGGCGCCGGTCTCGATGATGTTCCCGGCGAAGGTGAGCCGGTCGATGATCGCCGCGCAGAGCCGCGGATCGGTGAAGGTGCGGGTCCAGCCGGAGAACGGCTGTGGACAGTGTGTAGCGGACCCGGAATCCCTGCTGTGCAGCCTCGGTGCCCAGTGCGATGAGCAGATGCGACTTTCCGGTGCCCGAGTCCCCGATCAGACACAGCGGTTCACCCGCGCGGATCCAGGCCCCGCCAGTGAGGGTGTTGATCGTGGCCGGGTTGATCGCGGTGTTGGCGTCGAAGTCGAAATCCTCGATCCACTTCTCCCGCGGGAACCCGGCGGCTTTGACCCGCCGTGTCGAGCGACGGCGATCCCGCTCGTCGCACTCGCCGAGCAGCAGTTCAGCGAGGAATCCGCGATAGGTGAGCTGTTCGTGCTCTGCGGCGGTGACGACGTCCTCGACCGAGGAGCGGATCGTGGGCAGCCGCAGGGTGCGACACCCTTGATCGATCGCCGCGGTGGCGGCCTGTTCGGTCATGCCTGCGCGTCGTCGTCGGGGTCCGGTCATGACACTTCTCCAGCCTGCGGGCAAGGGACGGGGATGGCGGTGTCGGGATCGCGTCGACGGGCCAGGAGCTCGTCATAGACGGTCACGGTCGGCAGCGGACGCTGGTCGGTGGGCAGCGCGGCCATCGTGGTGTCGAGGTGAGTGAGCCGGCGTTCGGTCAAGCTGACCACCCGGGAGCCGTGTCGCGTGACGACGACCTCGGCGCAGGTGCCGGCGCTGGTGTCGGTGTCGGGGTGGTGTTCGTGGTGGCGACGGGCCTCGACGGCGACGACGTCGGCGCGGACCGCGCCGACGCGCAAGGCTGCTCGTAGCCCGGCGAGAACGATCTCGCGGGGCAGGTGGCGGTGCAGCAGAAGCACCGCGATCAGCTCCCGGGTCCCGGCAGCGTCGCCGAGGAGCTTGCGGGCAGCGGCCCAGAACGCCTCATGTTCGCTGGCGAACATCCCACTCGCCCGGGCCTGGGCCAACGCCGTCGCTCCGGGCAGGGCGCCGGGCTTATGGACCAGCACCTCGAGGTAGTGATCCAGCAGCAGTGAACTCTTTCCACTTGGCGTCAGCCAGCGAGGATGAGGGTCTGGATCGCGTTGACCAGCGCGGTGGTCCGCTGCGGGCAGCACCGGATCTTCCGCAGAATCTTCCAGCTCTTGAACATCGCGTTCGCGCGTTCACCGGGGCCGCGTTGCGCTACGTGGGCGGCGTTGACCTCCCGCTGACTCGGTGAGAGCCGTCGGCGCTCGCCGGTGTCGCGATCGGCGGGTCGGCGTCGCTGTGGGAGGCGGAACATCGCACCGGCACCGCGGTATCCGCTGTCGGCGACCACCTGCACCCCGGCGACGGTGAGGGCGTCGATGATCCCGTGTTCGCGGGCGGCACCCATGTCATGCCGCGCACCGGGCAAACGCCGGCGACGCCCAGACCAGACGACCGGCCGGGTCGCTGATGACCTGCACGTTCATACCGTGGCACTTCCACTTCCCCGAGTAGTACGGGCGGTCGCGCCCCGAGGCCATGGCGACCCGGTCGATCCGCAGCAAGGTGCCGTCGAGGATCACGAACGCCTTCCGCCGCGCGACCGCGATCGCCTCGGTCAGGTTCGGTGCCGCGGCGGCGAGGACGTCGATCGCTTCGCGGATGTAGCGGAACGCCGTGGTGGTGCCGACCCCGAAACCAGCGGCGAGGTCGGGGTAGGTCTCGCCCTTGCGCAGGTGCGCCAGGGCGAGCAGGGCGTGACGACCGATCGGGAGGCGCCGCCAGCGAGTACCGCGCTGGTTGCGGCTGCGCTGAAGGGCGTTGGTCAAGGTGATCAGCGCGCGAGTGGACACCGACAGCGCGGACGGGTAGGAAAGCACCGGAGCTCCTGGTGGGCAACGAGTTGATCTAGACAATCACTCGTCTACCAGGAGCTCTTCTAGTTTCCGGGCCGCCACGCCGGACACGACCAACCTGCTGACCGCCAGGTTGGAAAGGGTTCAGTGTCACCGAGCCCTTCACCGCGGAGCGGTCGTGGCGGGCGACTTCGCGGCGTCCGTCGAACACGACGATCTCGTCCGCGCGCAGCATCAGCTTGAGCCTGCGTCCGGCCAGGCCGGCCGGCACCGAGTAGGCCGCGGTCCGGACCCGGATCCGGGCGTGCCGATCGACCTGCGCCCAGAGCGTCAACCCGGTCTCGAACACCTCCACCGGTAGCTCGTGCAGCGCAGCGCGTTCGGTGGCGAACTCCGTGGCGATGTCGAGCTGGCGTCCCGGCAGATGCCGCTCATCGTCGTCGGTCCGTTCTGCCTCGGCGATCAGCATGTTGAGCTCGCCCAACGAGGCGACGTGCGGGACCGGGACCAGGTGTCGGCGGCGGAACCGGCCGATCTCACCCTCGACACCGCCTTTCTCGTGTGCGCCGGCGACACCGGGCCGGCAGAAGAAGCTGTCGAACCCGTAATGGCTGCGCAGCGCCACGAACCGCTCCGCCTCCTCGCGGTTGCGGCCCTGCAGCACCCGTGACACCGCAGCCTTGAGGTTGTCGTAGCGGACCCGCTCCGGGACCCCGCCCAGCGCGGCGAACGCGCGGGCGTGGCCCTCGAGGAACGCTTCCTGGCCTTGGTTGGCGAACGCGACGTGCACCGCCTTGCCCGAGGCCGACAGGCGCAGCACGAAACATGTGGCACTTGGTCTCGGCCCCGTCGATCACCGCGATGAACTCGCCGAAGTCGACCTCGGCCTCCGCACCGGGCAGATGCTGCTGCGCGACGGTCACCTCCACCGTCGGCCCGTGGGCGTCGCGCCAACTGCGGACATAGCGCGACACCGTCACCTCCGACACCGTCGCGCCGTGCTCGGCGCCCAGGCGCTGCCAGACCCGACGGGCGGTGTGGCGCTGCTTGCGTGGCGCCGACCGGTCGGTCTCCAACCACGTGTCGATGATCGGTTTCCACGGCTCGATCGCCGGCTGCGGCCGTGGCCCCGCTCTACGCGGCGGCGGGACCGCTGAAGCCAGGCCTGGCGGATCGTGCGCCGATGTACCTGATGCCGCTCGGCCAACGCCCTGATCGACAACCCCTCCAGCCGTCGGTCACGTCGGATCGTTTCGAACAGCTCCACTCGCCTGGCCACCCTCCGGCCCCTCCCAGCGACCGGACCCACGCCGACCCGCCGAGAACTACTCCATCCAGGGGTGGGGCCACATCCGATGACGACACGCCCAACCCACCAACCGGATGGGGCCAGAACCGATGAAGACAGATCGACCTACCGGGGCCAGGTCAGATGACCACACTCAGGATTGCGCCGTTCGGTTGCGAACCCTCGTGCGCGCTGTGCGTCCTGAAGGTCATGCAGCCCCAGCTCCCCGGCCGTGTCCGCCGAGCAGCCACCATCACTGGCGTGATCGCCGTCGTCGCGCTACTAGTACTCCAGCCGCACTTCGTGATGTGGGTCTGCGCTAGGCTTTGATCTTGTGCAGGTGGAGGAGGACCTAGAGGCGTGGGCCGGCGGCCTGGACGGGTTGTTCGGGCTGGTGGCGGGGCGGTTCTTCCGGACGGAGCCGCGGCGTCGGGCGCGGGCGTATGTGCGTGGATTGTTGGCGCCGTTGGCCGGGAAGAACGGGTGGACGCTGGCCGAGGTCGCCGGTGACACGACGCCGGACGGGATGCAGCGGCTGCTCAACTCGGCGGCTTGGGACGCCGACGGGATGCGCGATGACCTGCGGGACTACGTCACAGAACACCTCGGCGAGCCCGGCGGGGTGCTGATCGTCGACGAGACCGGGTTCCTGAAGAAGGGGGCCAAGTCGGCCGGGGTGCAGCGCCAGTACTCCGGCACTGCGGGCCGGGTGGAGAACTGCCAGCTCGGGGTGTTCTGCGCCTATGCCAGCGGCAGGGGCCGCACGTTGATCGATCGTGAGCTTTACCTGCCCAAGTCGTGGACCGGTGATCGGGAACGTTGCCGGGCTGCGGCGGTGCCCGACGAGGTCGAGTTCGCCACCAAGACCGTGCTGGCCAAGCAGATGCTCGGCCGGGCCCTCGACGCTGGTGTCCCGGCGTCGTGGGTGGCTGCGGACGAGGCCTACGGTCAGGACTACAAGTTCCGCTCCTGGTGCGAGAAGCGCCGGATCGGCTACGTCGTCGCCGTGCCCCGCAGTCAGTCGATCCCGCTCTCGCTCGAGGCTGACATCGCCGGGCTGGCCGGGTCACGACGCGCCGACGACCTGGTCGCTCGCGCGCCGGAGCAGGCGTGGAAGCGCCGCTCGGCGGGGGACGGGGCGAAGGGTGAGCGGCTCTACGACTGGGCCGTGGCCAGCCTGTCTCCGCCACCGGAGGCGCCCGCCGGGTGGGGGCGCTGGCTGCTGGTGCGCCGTCAATCCTCACCGACACCCAGATCGCCGCCGGTGACGAGCCGGAGTTGGCCTACTACCTGTGCGCAGGCCCGCCCGGCACCAGTGACGACGACCTCATCCGGGTCGCCGGCGCCCGGTGGGCGATCGAGGAGTGCTTCCAGACCGCGAAGAACGAGGTCGGGCTCGACCAGTACCAGGTGCGGCGTTACGACGCCTGGTACCGCCACATCACCCTGGCCATGCTCGCCCACGCCTACCTCTCGGTCACCGCGGCGATCGCCCCAAAAGACCTGGCAGCGGGCTCATCCCGCTCACCCTCGCCGAGATCCGACGTCTCCTGGCATCTCTGATCCACATCCCCGCCCGCACCGTGGGCTGGGCCTGGTCGACCTGGCGTCGCCGTCACCAACACCGAGCCCGCGAAAGCCACTACCGACGACGAAGACAGCCCAGCTAACGAAGTGCGGCTGGAGTACTAGCCGCCTGCCAGGAGGCGCAGGCGAGTCAGCCACCGCGGCCGACGATCCCACCTCTCCCGACGATCTCGATGCCGGCGCCGCCCACGGTGCCCGGCACCCAGCCGAACACCAGCGGGATCGTTCTCACCTGCACCCAGCTCGGGACGTCGAAGCAGTACCTCTGCACCCAGACCGGTGCCGTCTCCCCGCAGCCGCCTGCGTCGACAGCACCGCCGCCGTACTCCCCGCCGCCACCGCGACCTACGGATGAGGCAGCCCCCGCGCCGACAACTCCGCCGCCCGCGCCGATCCCTCCCACCTTCGCGCCCCCGACCACTTGACCCGCCGCGGCCGACCGACGAGGGCAACCCTGACCCTGTCCCGGCCCCGTCGGTCGCGAGCAGCGTCGGCTGATCGCAGTGCACTCCCGTCCGCAGGTCTGGAGTGTGTTTGAGAAGGGTCGGCGTGTCTGCGTGGTGCGGACCTCGACGTGGTCCATCGTGGAGGAGTGGCTCGGCGTAAGCGGCGGTATCCCTCGGACACCAGCGACGCCCAGTGGGCGCTGATCGAACCGCTGCTTCCCGCCGTGGGGGCCGGCGGCAGACCGGAGAAGCACCCGCGCCGCGACGTGGTCGACGCGATCCTCTACGTCGTACCCGCGGGCTGCTCCTGGAGGGCCCTGCCAGCGGACTTCCCGCCGTGGCAGACGGTCTACTGGTACTTCAACCGGTGGGAACAGCAGAAGGCCACCGAGCAGATCCTCCCGGTCGTACGTGGCCAGCTGCGTGCCGAGGAAGGCCGCGACCCCGAGCCCAGCGCGGGGATCATCGACTCCCAGTCCGTCAAAGGCGCCGACACCGTCGGACAGGACACCCGCGGCTATGACGCCGGGAAGAAGGTCAACGGTCGGAAGCGGTTCATCGTGACCGACACCCTCGGCCTGCTGCTCACCACCATGGTGTGCTCGGCGTCGGTGCAGGACCGCGACGGCGCCAAACCGATCCTGCTCGACCTCTACCTGCGCACGAGGGTGCGGTTCGTCTACGCCGACGCCGGGTTCGCCGGACGCCTGCTCGACTGGGCGACTGGGCGACTGGGCGACTACGATCCTGCAGATGACGGTCGAGGTCGTCCGCAAGCCGCCTGAGCAGCGCGGATTCGCCGTCCTCCCGCGGCGGTGGGTGGTCGAGCGGACCCTGGCCTGGCTCACCGCACACCGACGCCTGGCCCGCGACTACGAACGCCACCCCACCACCGCAGAGGCCATGATCCGCTGGGCCGCGATCAACACCATCACCCGACGCATCGCCCGCGGCGAACCCGCCCGACGCCAGCAGAGGTATGTACTCACCCCTGCGACATGATCTTCTCAAACACGCTCTGAGGCAGAGCGGTGGCGGCGGATCTGCGCCGAGCGATCGGCGTCCGATCAGCGGGTCCCGTCGCGGGTGCTGCTCGCCGGATCGGGTCGTGGTTCGCCTCGAGCACGTCCTGGAACGGCCAGGCGGACCACGATGCGACAGATGAGCAGCAACGCCGAGTGGATCGAGCCGATGCTGGCGACCGCCGGTCGACTTCCGGACGGGCCGGATTGGGCGTACGAGGTGAAGTGGGACGGGATGCGGACCACCACCGCGGCCGCCGGGTCAGGGCTACGGCTGCGCTCGCGGAACGGGGCAGACCTCACGGCGCGCTACCCCGAGCTCGCCGCGCTGCGGCTGCCGGCCGGCCTGATGCTCGACGGTGAGATCGTCGCCCTCGACGAACAAGGCCGCAGTGACTTCGCGCTGCTGCAACGGCGTATCCAGCGCACTCAACCGAGCCCAGAGCTGCTGTCCAGCGTGCCGGTCACCCTCGTCGTGTTCGACGTCGTGCGGGCGGCCGGCGTACTGCAGACTGGGCTGCCCTACCGCGACCGCCGTGCCCTGCTCGCCGGCCTAGACCTGCCCACCGGGCCGCGGATGTCGGTGCCCGACAACTTCACCGACGTCGCTTCGGCTGACGTTCTGTCCGCGGTCGACGCGCAGGGGCTGGAGGGCGTCGTCGCCAAGCGTCTGACTTCCCGTTACGAGGCAGGACGGCGTAGCCGCGCCTGGATCAAGCACGCCATCCGGCGCTCCTGTCTCGTCGCCGTGGTCGGGTGGACGGCGAGCCGCTCGCGACAGAGCGACATGGCCGCTCTGACCCTGGCGCTGCCCGATGAGAGGGGGGAGCTGCACTTCGCTGGCGATGTGGGGACGGGCTTCACCGCCGGAACCCGACGACAACTGCTGGAGCTTCTGGAGGAGCGAGCGGAGCCCTCCCCCGCCATCGACGTGCCGACCGGCCGCAGTCGATGGACGAGCCCTACGCCGATGCACCTGCGCCGATGGGTACGGCCGGGGTTGATCGGCGAGATCGCCTACCGAGAGCGGACATCCGAGGGGTGCTTCCGGCACCCGAGCTGGCGCGGGCTGAGGCCCGACCGGGGCCTGGACGACCTCGATCCCGCATAACCCTCCGAACCGAGGTCAGAGGCCGGTCGCTGCGGCGTCCAGGTCCCAGAAGTCGTGCCCGGCACCCTGAGGACGACACACGACACGCTCGTAGTCGTCCAGGTAGCCCGTCAGGTCGGGCTCGACCAGCTCCGGGAAATCAGAGCCGTACTCGCCTCGCTGAGACCACCGCACACCGGTGCCGTTAGTCAGGGTGCGCTGCAGCTCGACCTGGTAGCAGCTGACGATCGCGGGAGCCGCAGCACGAACAGAGGCAAGATCGACCGGCCACTGCCGCCCGACGTGGTCGAGGCCGGTGCGCGCCATGAGCACGTGATGATGTGGCCGCGCAATGTCACCCATTGCTCGACCATCGCGTGTCGAGACGAGCAGGTGGGTCGCGGTGGAGAGCGGGATGGTGCCGGCCTCGAACGCCCCGACGGATGTACGCGAGGCTCGGAGCTTCGTGTGGTGGCCGACCTTGAGCAGGGCTGCGCCTGCCAGATAGTCGATAGCCGCGGACAGACCGGCGTCGTGGGCATGCTCCACCGCGTCGGCGAGATCGCGGTGGCCGCCCCGGACTGCCTCCATGTGGAGGATGCCCACGGTCAGCGGCGCAGCCAGGTACAGCTCCACGCCATCGACGAGCTCGTGGTCCGGCATCGCGAAGTGCGACCGGGAGAGCGCAGAGGTGCCGACCACAGCGCACCCCCATTCCTCGTCACACCATCAGTGAGCCTTTTTCAACCTGCCGTTCCGGCAGCTCAGGGGCCTGGTTGTGTGGGTGCAGACGCCGAGCTGGCGAGCCGGTGACCTGTGCAGCTGTGGTCAGAGCAGTTGCGCTGCAACCTTCGCGATCTCCTGACGCAGAAGCTCGCTGGTCAGGTTGAAAAAGGCTCAGTGAGACAGGGTAGCGCAGGAAATGCGGGGACAATCGGAACAGAACGACCGATGGGCGGCCCATAGAGGACCGCCCATCGGGGCTGCGACCATTCGGCTCGGCTACTGGGGCAGAGGCTCCGGGGTCCAGTCCGCGACGGAGGTCTCCTGTCGTCGGGCACGCCGGTCCAGGTCGTCGTGGAAGCCGAACCGGTAGGCCGTCCACCAGTGCTGCGGTAGAGCGAGCATCTTGCGCGGTGTGCTCCCCCGCTGGCCCTCCTCCGCCGGGCCAGCAGGCAGAGGACGTCCGCGATGCTTCCCCGGCTCGCAGCGCTCCTCGACCCCGGCGCCCGCAATGATCTCGGCGATCCGGGTCAGGACCATCGGGCGCCACCGGGTGTGCCAGTCGGCGGTGATGTTCGGGTGGGTGCCGGGCAGGTAGGACTGCACGTGCGCGCTGCGCAGCCAGGACAGCTCGACCACGGCAGTGAAGTGGAGTGGCCAGCAGTCGGGCAGCTCGCCCCGCGTGACCCCGTAGACCGGTACGAACACCTCGCCGATCCAGCGGGCGAGCACCGGCCACTGATCCGTGGCGTCCTCCACCGAGAGTCGTGCCCAGTCGACCGGCGAGTTCTCGGCCTTCGTCTGCTCGGCCAGCACCTCCGCGACCGTGCCGCGGAGCTGCCCGAGCTCGGCGGTCACGCTTTCCCCGAGGGCCTCCAACTCCGGGGCGAGCCGTTCCGACACGGTCGAGGCCAGGTCGGTGTGCGCGATGCGCATCTCGTTGTAGGCACGGTCCAGATCGTCGACTCGTTCACGGAGCAACTGGTGCCGCCGCAGCGCCGCGGCGTCGGCCTTGTCCCGCAGCTCCTGCTCGGGGTCGTGCCCCCAGCCGTCGCCGGTGTCCTGGCCCCCCTCGTCGTTCATCAGCTCATCGCTCCGGCTCGAGTACGGATCGGCTCGTGCCCCGGTGCCAGCTCCTCATGGGTGCTGATCGGATCACGGGTCGGAGTGAGAGTCATCTCGGGTCGGCGGCTCGGCGAGGCCTCGACGGTCCGGCCGAGCTTTCGGCGGGCGCGGCGGACCTGCAGGTAGCCGGGCACGAAGCGGACGATGGCGGCCTGGGGACCTACGCCGGCGACGAACGCGTGCCAGCGGGGCAGCTTGTAGAGGTTGCCGCCGGAGACCACCTCGGAGGTCTCCCAGGTCTTGTCGCGGCCCTCGGAGTTCCGCCGGTCCCAGCGTGGTCCCGCCAGGTAGGCGAGCCGCTCCAGGTCCTCCTTGCTCGCGACACCGGGCAGCACCACCTTCGTGGGCAGGTTGTTGAAGATGGTGGCCGCGGCGTCGTCGCCCCAGCGGCTGTTGAGCTGGGCGAGGTCCTGCAGGACGGCGACGATGGAGATCCCCCAGCCTCGGGAGTCCGCGGCCCAGTGGTCCAGGGGAACCGGGGTGGTGTTCGCGACCTCGTCGAGGAACATCGCCAGTGGCGGGGAGAGTCGACCGCCGCGGGTTGCGGCCACGATCTTGGCTGTCTCGAACACGGCTTCGGTCAGGGCGGTGATCAGGGGTGCGATGCGGCGATCGCCCTCGCCCGCGATGACGTAGAGGGTGTCGGTTCCCGCGACGAACTCCGCCAGGTCGGTCTCGTCGTCCCCCTGCGGGTTACACGCCGCGGCGACCGCCGCGTTGTCCAGGAAGCTGACCGCGGGAAGGACTGCGGCGAAGTAGCCGGAGCGTTCGTTCGGTGCGGCGTCGAGGTGGCGACGCAGGCTGTCGAGCCACCCCTTCGGGACCGCGGCCTCGTGCTGCTCCAGCAGCTCTACCGGCGTCGTATCCTGGGCGTTCTGAGCCCACGCCTGCACGCTCTCCATCGTCCGGCCGGACAACGCCGCGGCGAGCAGGTAGCAGCGGACGATCTCGGAAGCCTTGTCCGCCCAGAACTCCTTGGAGCCGGATCCCGCGGCGCCGCCGCCGCCGCGGACCAGCGCCCGCGCTCGCTTGTCGGCCACCGCGCCGTCGGTACAGCCGCTGAGGGGATTCCACGCGAAAGTCGACCGACGACCACCGAGGCCGGTGGGGTTGAAGACGCGCACTGCGCCGTGCTGGGCGCGGAAGTCGGCGGTGAGGTCGAACAGCTCGGTCTTCGTCGAGGAGACGTAGGCGGCCCCGGGAGCATCGAGCACGAGGCCGACCAGCATCGACGTCTTGCCCGAGCCGGGAGGGCCAAGCATGAGGATCCCGCGGGTCCACGCCGAGAGGACACGGAGACCCCTGATGAGGAGGGGGCCGGTGACCAGACGCCCGAGCATGGCGCCATGTCGGTTGACCGGCCGTGCGGCGGTCCCGTCCACACGGGGGGCCGGCGGGTTCACGGCCCGGGTGGCGCGCTTGGTCGCCGCCTCGATGTAGGACCGGACACCCATCCACCCGCCGTGCCCGTAGAGCCGCCGCACCCGCGCCGCAGGGCGCTGCCACCAGAGCAGGACCCCGGTGGCCGCCGTGGCCATCGCTGCGGCGACCAGAGCCGACGGCGCCCCGGCCACCACGACGGAACCGACGGCCGCGACGGCAGTAAGCAGCGGACCGGCGAGCGCGCGCTGGTGCCGGCGACGTTCCTCGGGGCTGGCCAGCCACGTCGCTGCCACCGCTCCCGCGGTAACGAGGAGGCCGAGGCACACGACTCCCAGGGTGAGCAGCCCGTCGGGCACCGCCCCGTTCATCGGGCCGACTCCTGCTCGACGGTCGACGTTGCAGAGGCCGCCCGCTCTCCCTCGCCCCACTCCTGCAGCAGCGCGTGGACCTGCTGCGCTACGGCCTTCTCCCGGACGAGGTACTTGCCGATCGCGGTGATGCTCGGCAGCCCGGTGACGGGCTGCACCTCGAGCCGGCCGAAGGCGGCCGCGATCCGGACACGGGTGGCCAGCCGCACCAAGGACACGGTCTCCTCGTCGAGGCGGCTGTTGCCCATGTCGGTGACGTCCTCGCCGACCTCCACCAGGATCTCGGCCAGGAAGCCCGTCACGAGAGGCTGCAGGACGACGGCGATCAGGATGAGCACCGGGGGCGCCAGGTGCGCGAGGAGCACGGTGGCGTCCTGCCAGGTCCCGGTGATGGGCAGCACTGGAAAGGTGTTCAGCGCGATCGACGCCAGCAGGAGGCCTGCTTCGACGGCGTAGACCTTCGTGCGGTGTTCCTCCGAGGGGAACTTCCGTCCGAACCGGGCGGCCACCGCGGTGACGGCCATGAGCACGATCAGGGGGACGGAGAAGATGGGCTCGGCCAGGTAGGCCAGCGCGGATCCGTCCGGTCCGACCAGCGCGTTCTTCACTCCGGCCGAGGTCCAGACCACCCCCGCGACCGCGACCGCGATCAGTCCCGCCGAGGCTGCGGAGGTGACACGCTGCAGGCTCGCCAACCGCGAGGTCGGATCGAGCATCCGCTGGCGCCGCGAGAGCGCCCGGCGGTGCCAGATCTGATCGTTGACGTCGCGCGCGGCAATGCGGTTCTCCGCCCGCACCTGTGCCAGCTGGCGATTCTGCTCGCTGCGGGCGCTGGTGTAGATCTGGCGGCGACGTCCGCCACGGATCCGCCGAGCGAGGCGGCGCTCGCGCCGCATCTCCCCGGGCGACTGGCGGGCCAGCCACGCCGGATCACGCTGCAACTCGGCCTCGCCGCGTGCGGTCTCCAGCTCAGCGGTCATGCGGGCCAGGCGGTCGTCGAGTACCGGAGCCTCCTCGCCGTCCTGGCCGTGGCGCGCAGCCGGTCCGTCAACGACGGCCGAGAGCTCGTCCGCGGTGTCCTCAGCGACGATCCAGCGCTCCAGGGCACCGGTCCCGTTCCGGGAGGGGTTGGTGATGGTCATCGCTCCTCCATCGAGGTGCAGCGGCGGGCCGGGGCTCCATGCGAGGTCATGAGCACGACGGCGCCATCCCCTCGAGTCGGGCCAGTCGGCCGAGAAGCGCGTGGGCCCAGGTGGCCACCGAACGGCGCTGCCTCCGGCTGTCCGCGGCGTGCTCGTCCGGCTGGGGCACCAGCTCGACGAGGCAGCCGCGGCAGCGGCGCTCGGCAGGCGCTGAGAGCGCGGCGACGGTGAACACCTCGTCGCACAGCGCCCGATAGCGACCGTCGGGCTGGCCGAGGCCGAGCTCGGCGTCAGAGACCTGGTGATCGACACCGGCCGCGCTGATCAGAGCGACAGTGTCGGGCGTCGCCGAACCGCCGGGCCGGCTCACTGCGCCACCCCCGTCACGGTGCGGGCCTCGACGGGCTGAGACCCGGACGAGGAAGGGGCGACCGCTGCGGGTGCCGCCGTGTCCAGCGCCCGCAACCGGCGGCGGATCCGCAGCTCGCGGCGGACCGCACCGATGGCTGAGCCGGCAGCGGCGACGGCCACGACCGAGGTGATCTGAGCACTGAGCGGGAGCAGGGACATGAGGAACGCTCCCCCGCCGAGGCTCATCGCGATCAGGGTGGGTTCGGTCGTGCTGGGGCCTCGAAGGTGCCGTGGAAAACTGTTCATCGGGTCGTGCCTCCTGGTCTCTATGCACCCGGGATTGGTCGATCCAGGTCCCGGCAGGTGTGCCTGCACCTGCCGGGACCGTCCGCTCGAAGGGACAGCCCGCTGGGGCTGCGCCGGGCGGGAGACGAGGCGGAGGGGACCCGCCGTCGTCGTCTCCACCAGCCTACGCAATGATAGTCTGCGTACGCAAGTTGACCTGCGGTACGTCGCCCCGCACACTGATGCCGTCACGACGCATCGGGAGGGGACCCCGTATGAAGGTCACGACCTTGATCACGACCGCCGACGACTGCCCCAACAAGTGGGACTGCCCGTCGGTCCATGACCTCGACGTCGACCCGGAGAGGAGGTACGTCGTGTCTAAGCAGGCCACCGCCGCCGAGCACGCGATGTTCCGCGACCTCCTCGAGGCCGGCGACATCGTCGGCTGGCTACCAGCCGGATTCCTCGACGAGCGCAACGCACTGTTCGACCGGACCCGGCACGTGGCCGGTGAGGTGCTCGACCCCGCCCGTCGCTACGTCATCACCTCCGCCGTGCGGGACCCGCGGGTCCTGGCGCACTTCGGCGACCTGATCTCCCGCAACGAGCAGCTCGGCACCGTCCCGGTACGGGATCTGGCGGTGATCGCATGACCGAGTACCTGGACAGCCTCGGTCGCTTCATCCTGTCCCGCTACGCAGCGCCGGGCGACACCCTGACCAGGATGGAACGCCTGCCGGCCTACGCGGTGAGCTCGGATGGCGGTGATTTCGAAGCGTGGAAGGCCGGCGCCTCCGCGCCCGTCTCGGCGGCGCGCGCAGAGACCGTCGAGGATCTGCGCCTGGAGCGCGAGAACGGCCAGGTCCGGCGCCGCATCCGGATCCTCTCCGCGGCGCTGACCGACTACGAGCGCTACTCGATCGAGTTCGGATACCTGCAGAACGTCGAGGCCGGGGAAGACGTGCGCGTCCTGCGTCACGGCGAGCACCCCATCCCCCAGCTGCTCGACTTCGACTACTGGCTGATCAACGACCGGGACCTCGCCCGCATGCACTACGACGTCGACGGCCAGTTCCTGGGCGCGGAGTCCGCGCCACGGCTCGTGCGCGAGGCGCGGCGGGAGATCTCGGCGTGCTGGGACGTCGCCGAGCCGGTGACGACGTGGTGGCACCGCCATCCGGAGCTGCACCGGCAGCTGACACGATAGGAGCCCGATGCCCGCCTCCCGCGACGACGTCACCCGGCCGAGCTGGGCCAGCGCACTCCGCACCCTTCGGCTCGGTGTGCGCCTGACGCAGCCGGAGGCAGCAAGCGCAGCGAACCCCTTCCTGTCGCCGTCGGACAAGCCCATCACGCAGCAGGACGTCTCCCGGATCGAGCAAGGCGGACAGTTCCCGGACGACGCGGTGGTGACGGCCCTGTGCCGCGCCTACGGTGCCCCGGCTCAGGCCGCGGAGATCGAGGCCGCGGTGCGGGAAGCGCGGGAGCGCCGCAGCGATCGCCGTCTGGTCGTGCAGCGTGGGAACACGCTGCACGCCCAGCAGCGGTGGCGTCGCATCGAGGGCGAAGCGCAGAGCGTCGACGCGGTCCAGACCGGCATGGTCCTGGGACTCCTCCAGACCCCCGCCTACGCGGCGCTCGCGATGCAGGTGGACCAGGACCACCCGGCCGTCGCGGACCGTCGCAAGAGGTTCGAGGCGATGCTGACCGACACCAACCGTCGGTACCGGCTCGTGCAGACCGAGGGCTCGCTGCGGGTGCAGCTCGGCTCACCAGAGCTGATGGCCGAACAGCTCGCCGCGCTTCGGACCGTCTGCGGGGTGCCGCACGTCGACCTGCGGATCCTCCCGATGCAGCAGGCGGTCGCGGAACCGCTCACCGGCGGCGGGTTCCACATCTACGACGACGTCGTCGTGCTGGGCCTGGAGGTCGCATCGGCGGACATGAACGATCCCGCCGATGTCGACTACTTCCGACGGTTGTTCGAGCAGTACCACCGGGCGTCAGTCGGGGGCCGCGCGGCCACCGACCTCATCGGGGAGCTCGCGGAGGGCTATCGGGCGCTCCTGCTCCCCCACTGACCTGCCGTGAGCCGGTGCCCTGAGTGGCTCAGCGCCTCCGGCGCTGCCCACGGCCGTACGCGGCCTCCAGCGCGACAGCGAGCAGGACGCTGCGGGAGCTGGCTCCCGTGCGCTCGACCTGCTCGTCGATGACCGCGAGCTCAGCCGCCGTGGCGCGGAAGGTGAACGGGACAGTCCGGTCGCCGGGAGTCGCCGCGCGCTGCCGGGTCCGGCTGGCACGTCCGGCGAACAGGCTGTTCGCCGGACGGTCCTGGCGATGCTGGCGGGCGACCATGTCGGCGAGCTGCTGTTGGGTCCGGTCGACCGCGTCGAAGACCAGGTCGGCGTTGGTGCAGCGCTGACGCTTGCGGAGACCGTCGAGGGTGTCGCGCAGGGTCGGCGAGACGTAGATGATCGAGCCGGAGGTGGCCTCCGCGCCCGCGGAGTAGGCGTCGGTGCCCCCGGCCGTGGCTTCAGGCTCGGGAGCCGGCGTGGCACTCCCGGACGTGCTGGGCTGCTCGGGCTCCGTGGCGGCATGCTGCGGAGCGGCCGACTCGGGCTCGGGCACGGGTGCCGGCGTCGCCTCCGGCGCGGGCGCCTGGGGCTCTCGGGGCGCTGCCTGCGGCGTCGTGGAGTGGGCAGCGGCGCGGCGGCCCGGGGAGACGAGACTGCGAGCGGACTTGCCGAAGGTGTCGTTCAGGCTCATCACTGCGCTCCTTCTGCAGAGGGCATGGTTTCCGCGGCTTCCTCGGCTTCGCGGAGAACGGTCAGGACCTCCAGGGCGAGGTCGCGGTAGTCGCTCGCCACAGAGGCGGCGGTCGACGAGATCCGGGACCCACGCTTGCCGTCCCGTAGCTCCTGCCACCAGGCCGGCTGGGCAGCGAGGTCCTCCTCCAGCTCGTGCGCGAGACGCCCAAGCCGTCGACCGTCCTGCGCTGTCTTCTCGCTGAACCGGATGAACGCGGAGAACAGCGGGGAGTCTCCGCCGAAGGCGGACTCCAGCTGAGCACGCACCTCGTCGTGGATGCTGGTCGACCGCACACCGGTGCCGAACAGAACAGCGCCCAGGAGACTCAGCCCGGAGTTGTACTGCTTGGCGACGTTGAACCGCTTCGCCACGTTCTCCATGCCGTCGAGCCCTGCGCCATCGCTGCGGGTCGGAATCAGGATCCAGTGCGCGGCGTACAGGCAGAGGTCGACCAGGAACGTCGCCTCGGGCGGCGAGTCGATGACCACGAAGTCGTAGTTGGGCGCCACTGGCGAGAGGGCGTTCGCCAGGGCGAGGTTCGCCGCCGGGCCCTCGCGGCCCATCCGGGTCACCATCCAGGCCACCAGGTCATCGAGCTCGGTGCCCCCGGGCGCGACGTCGAGGCCGGGCCGGACACCGGGAATCGGCAGCAACGCGGACCGGCCCGTGATCGCGTCGAACAGGTTGCGGCCGTGGTCGTCGCTCGGGGTGTCCCGGTAGCCGAGGTCTCGCGCGACGTTGGCCTGACGATTGAGGTCGACGAGCAGGCAGGTGAAATCTGCGGCCGCGAGCTGTCCGGCTAGGTTGACCGCCAAGGTCGTCTTGCCGACGCCGCCCTTGTCGTTGACGAGTGCGATGGTTCGCGAGAGTGCATCTTCTCGTTCCAGCTGCTCGGCGTGCCTGGCCATCGTCTCTCCTGTCGACATCGCCACACCTTAAGTCACGCTCGGTCAGGGACTGTCGCGGGCACGCAGCTACTGACGGGTGTCTGCGATCAGCAGCACAGGTCTACGGGGTCATCGGCTGTCCGGCAAGGATCGACACGCCTAGATCCGCTGGGTCGCACGCAAATAGCTGTGCTGCAGGTTGCGGGTACGCGGTGCGAAAGACGTGCGTGGTCCAGTAAGCGGTGGTACGCGTCCGTGTGGTGGTGGATGTGTCGCGGTGGATGCTTGCTCGTGCTGGCGCTGACGTATGCAGAGGTCGTCGCTACTGCCAAGGTGTCTACGGGCGCACTTGCACACGTCGTAGCTATGAACTGTGATGATCGATGCTTAGGCAGTCATGATAGCGACCTGTTATGCAACGAGTAGTGCAGTCCCTACGGTGGTGATGACTGCACGGAGTGAGGCGCAGGATCTTACGGTGTTAGAAGTAGCGGTGCAGGCAGTGGCTACCGTGGCTGCTTGGGCGATGAGCACCGCTATCGTCCTAACTATCAGCAGTGCTATCGCCTGTAGGCGCTCTGAACTGCAGTGATGTTCGTCGTTGTCACGCCTCGACGATCGACGCCGTCGGCCTGTGAAGGGTAGCCCCGTGAGTCGATCGGTGGGCGTCCCGACCGTACGGTCTCGGCGTCGTCGCGCAACTGACGGCCATCCTTCCGTTCATAGATGTCGATTGTACGTCCTAGAATGGCTCGCAGGTGGCGAAAGACGATGATCGTCGCGCCGCGCTCGATCGTTCGGACGGCTGATGGTCGAAAAGTCGGAACTGTCTCTCTGCTTCGTGTCGATCCGCGTCCGGAACCGAGAAGGCCGGTCGGGGACTGGATACGATCGCGCTCGTGCTCGCCGAGGATGGACGAGAGCCACTGGAGCGTGGACCCGTCCTTCAGCCCGCCCCACATCGCCATCAGCGCGGAGTTGTCGAGCAACATCGTCGCTCTGTCGCGACCGAATGTGTTGTCGAGCTGGGCCTTCGACTGAGCAGCCCAGTGGATCAGAACGCCACGACCGGCCGAATCAGCCAGGGTTGCCGGCAAGTCAGGGACCGGGGTCGCCGCGGGCAACTCATCGAGCACCACTGTGGCCGGTGGATCCAGCCGCTCGTTGGGGTAACGCAGAGCCATCGACCGAGCTGCGTCGATCCACTCCTCGGCAAGGGCCGTCAGGACTGGCGCGATCGCTCCGTCCTCGCGCTGGCCCGCGATGAGGTACAGCGTCCCTCCCAGACCGATGAAGCGTTGAGCGTCGAACTCCTCACTCGGTGCAGGCGAGCACAGCTCTATGAGTGTTGAGTCCTGGAACGGTGCCAGGACCCGCCGGACGCTCATCCACACCGCGTCGGACGTTTCCGCGACCATCGACATCTCCGCCCGGAGGTTCCGGGCGCGGTCGGGGAACTCGTACTCGAGCAGTTCGATCGGCTCGTCACTGCGCGAGAGCCCCCACCCCACGACGCGCGCGATCCCGTGGCGCCCCTTAGCCGCGGCCACCAGGTAGGCAGCAAGGACTCCCACAGCCCGTTCACGGAAGACCCTGTCGTTACCGGCGCCCGTCCCACCGCTCGACTCGACGAACACAGCGGAGGCCTCGACCATCGTCCGCGCCCGCCGCTCGGCGACCTCGAACCGTTCGCACCCCGCCACCGGGGACCAGCGCAGCTTGGCCGGCCACTGAACCGTGCCCGTCGCGTCGAACACCAGGATCGGCCCGGCCATCTGACGGCGGGAGCGGGCCAAAGCGGTCAGCATGAGCAGGTCCGGCTTCGTCGTACTGCACAGCAGGGCACCAGGCGCTGCGATGCAGATCGGGGCCAAGAACCGGCGTGACTTCCCCGTCTGCGTCGGCGCGAGCGTCCCCGAGGGATTCTCGAACGGGGCATAGAGCTGTCCGGCAGGGCCCTTCGGAAGAGGGACGCCGATGTCCTCCGGCCCCGCCGCCCGTCGCTCCATCGCGGTGAGCCCGGGGCGGGTGCGCTCCGCAGCTCGCCGACAGGCGTGAACGGACAACTCGCGTCTGATCTCTGCTCGTGTCGCGTGTCCAGCAGGGGTCGGCCCCCAGCGCCGCCAGGAGGCCAGCGCGACGACGACCACGATCAGGGCGAAGCTCACCTCCAGGGCGGCTGCGACACTCCAGAACAGGCCGCGCGCACCGTCGACGGCGGTGACCTGCTCGGTGTCGGACAGCAGCCGGAGACCGAGAACCGCCGCGAGGTCGGCCAGCGTCGGCCACGTAGCCGTGGACGAGACACCGCTGGCCACCCAGAAGGCGAGCTGCAGCAGCCAGAACCCGGCCGCCGCCGCGAGGGCAGCGGCGATCGCGGCGACGGCAAGGATCAGGTCGTTGTCGGAATCCCCACCGCAAGGTGCAGCGTCGTCCGCACCTCGGGGGCGCGCCCGCCGATCATCGCGTCCCCCCGGCGTTCTGCGTCGCGCCCTCGTCGGCCGCTGGCCGGGCTCTGCGCTCCGGCTCGCCGGTTCGCGCAAGTCCCCGCTCGCCTCCGGACGTCGTCGAGCCGGTCCACGGCCCGGTGATGGCGAACAGGGTGCCGGGCTGCTGAATCCCGGCGAAGAGCACCGTCCCGTCGGGGGAGAAGGTCGGGCCGGTGAACTCCGAGCCCATCTGGCTGCGGGCGATGGGGTAGGCGGTCCCGTCATCGGCGACGCCAGCGAGGTGATTGTCGGCGTCACCGTCGGTCGACACGATCAGCCCGCCGAACGGGGCGGCGACGATGTTGTCCGGGGCCTCGACGGTCTCGCCGTCGGCCTCCACGGCGAACACCGTGGTCAGGCTCAGTGTCGACGCGGCGGGGTCGTAGTGCCAGATCTGGCCGCGGTGGGAGTCGGAGAAGCTGGAGACCAGGTAGGCGCCGGGGGCGCCGTCGTGGTCGGCCCACCAAGCGCCCTCCAGCTTCTTCGCCCGGGTGATCCCGTCGATCGAGCGCACCGAGCCCTGCCCGGCGTCGCGGTCGGTGACGGGGACCCACTCGACGGTGTAGGCGGTGCCGACGGTGTCGCCCTGGTCCAGGTCGTCGACGAGGTTCCCGGCCTGGTCGGTGGCGGCCATCGCGGCCAGTCCACCGGCGTCGACGTCGAGGGCCTTGAGTGCGCCGCTGGCGCCGCGGAACCCGGTGGGTGGGGTCCAGCGGTAGACGGTGCCGTAGGGGTTGGAGGTGTCCTCGGTCAGGTAGATCGCGAGGGTGTCGGGGTCGACGCAGCAGGCTTCGTGGGCGAACCGGCCGAGGGCTTTGATCGGCTGCGGGTCGCGGTTGGCGGTGAGGTTGACCGGGTCGACCTCGAAGACGTAGCCATGCCCGTCGTTGTCGGTTTCCTCGCAGGTCAGCCAGGTGCCCCAGGGGGTGACCCCGCCGGCGCAGTTGGTGGAGGTCCCGGCGAGGGCCACGGTCTCCCAGATGAACTCCCCGTCGGGGGTGGTCTTGACGACGGTGCAGCCACCGCCGGCGTCCTCGCGCCAGGTGTAGCCGCGCAGGTGAGGGACGGCGCCGCCGTCGTCGGGGCCGCCGCGGACCTCGTGGTTGAGCACGACGAGCACGTTCCCGTCCGGTGCGGGGAACGCGGCCGCGCCGTCGTGGATCCCGGGGGAGGGGTGGTCGGAGAACAGGGTGGTCTTCCCGGCCTGGGTGACCACCCGGTAGGAGAACCCCTCGGGCAGGGCGAGCATGCCGTCCGGGTCGTCGACCAGCGGCCCGTACCCGGAGGTGGCCGCGGGTGTGGGCTGGGCGGTGGGGCGGGCGAGCAGGCCGTGGACGGGCCCGGACACGGCGATGCCGAGGCCGAGTTGTCCGGAGCGGCGTAGGAACGCGCGGCGGTCGATCGGCATGCGGGGCCTCCAGGGGTGCGGGCCGGATGAGAGGGGGAGCGGGGTGCTCACCAGGGCAGGTCTGTCTGCGTGGCCGGCCCGACGCGGGCGCGGTGGGTGGTGATGTGCCAGTCGGCGGCGTCGATGGCGGTCTCGGGGTCGGGGTAGGCGCCGGCTTCGCGGACCGCGGTGAGCGCGACGAGCTCCCCGGCGGAGACCTGGCGGTAGGCGTGGACCTGGTCGCGGCGGCCGCCATGGGCGGGGTAGTGGCGGATCGCGCACTGCCCGGTCGGCAGGCCGAGGTCCTCGCGCACCGCGCGGGGCAGCACGTCGACGGCGTGGTCGGTGAGCCGTACGTCCGCCCCGCCGACGTCGGCCGAGGCGGTGTGCGGGGGACGGGCCCAGCGCTGGGTGGTGGGTCCCGGCCCGGTCAGGGGGTGGGCGCTGACCAGGACGCGGCCGGTCCCGGCGCGGCGCAGCTGCGGGGTGCCGGTGCTGGTCACGGTGCCGGTGGGGGTGAGGTTTTCGCGGGCGCGGACGGTGAGCAGGACGGTGGGGGAGATCCACCAGGCGTCGGTGTCGTGCCAGTACCGGCCGGAGCTGTCGCGCCGCGGTGTGGCGGCGTAGGTGCCGGCCGCGAGCATCGGCCCGGTGGTGTGCCCGGCCGTGGCCAGGGCGAGCCGGGCGGGCTCGGGAAGGCGATCCCAGCCGACCGGCTCGTCCCCGGTTCCAGCGGATCCGCGCGCCCTGCGCCGCGCCGTGGGCTGGGTCCTGGGTCGGCGGGGCTGCGGGCGCCGCGGTGGCGGGTGGGCGCGGTGTGCGGCGGGCCAGGAATCCCATCAGCGGACCTCCTCGGGACGAGGGTGGCGGGCGCGCCGGTGCACGGCGGCGAGGGTGAGAACGCGGACGGTCCAGCAGGCCAGCGGGATGGCGGCCGCCGTCCCAACGACGAGGGCCTCGACCGGTGCGCGGTCGTACCCGGCCAGGGCCAGGACCAGGGCCAGCAGTACTGCCGCGAGGACTACGACCGCGGCGACCGGTCTGTGCGGGAGTGGCACGAGCCGCCAGATCCCCAGCAGCAGCCGACCACCCACGCGGCGGACATCGATCTGGCCCACGGGCCATCCCGCCGGCCAGCGACCGCCCTGCGGAACAGCGCCGTGCCCGCCGCCGTGCTCCGGGGCGGACCGCCTGACGTTGTGGGGACTGACGTGGTGAGGCACGGAGGGGGTTGCCGGGACGTAGTCGTCGACGATGACGGGACACCCGGCTGGTGCGTAGTCGTCGTAGCGGACGCCGTCGTCCCGGGCGCTTGTGCCCGCGCCCGGGGCCCCGGCGTCGTGAGGGGCGGCCTGGGCGGCGCGGGTGGCGTCGTAGTCGGCTCGCCGGTGGGGATGCGACAGGACGGCGTAGGCGGTGCTGATCTGCCCGAACCGTGCGGCTGCGGCGGGGTCGGGGTTGCGGTCGGGGTGCAGGGTCAGCGCGAGGCGACGGTAGGCGCTACGTAGCTGCCCGAGGGTGGCGTCGGCATCGACGCCGAGGTCGGCGTAGAGGTCGCGCCCGAGCAGGTCCGGGTGAAGGGTCATGGCCCGACCTCGGCAAGGGCAGCGGTCACCGGCCCGGCCGGCGCCGGGACCCCGGCGGGGCCGGCGATGTGGCGGACGTGGGTGATCTTGTCGGCCCAGTCCGACAGGGGCTGCAGGATGACCCCGGTGCTGGAGTCGTAGGCGTTGACGACCAGGCCGTTCCCGACGTACATGCCGACGTGGCGGGGGTTGGTCGGCGAGCCGAGCGAGCCGGGGATGAACACCAGGTCGCCCGGGGCGATGCTCGCGGGATTGGCGGGGGTGCCGGCGTTCTTCTGGTTGACCGTCCCGGCGGGGATCGGGACTCCGGCGGCGGCCCAGGCGGCGAGCATGAGCCCGGAGCAGTCGAACCCGTTGGGACCCTTGGCGCCCCAGACGTAGGGCTTGCCGAGCTGGGCCAGCGCGTAGGTGACCGCGGCGCGCTGGGCGGGGTCGGACGGGCCGACGAAGCCGGGCGGAAGCTTCTTGGGGTCGATGTTTGACGGGGCGAGTGGCACCCCGGCGCCGCCCTGGTCAGCGCAGGCGAAGACCGACGCCACCTGCTGCACGGTCGACGTCGCGGGGTTGGTGGGGGAGGGGAGGGGGTTGTCGGGGCCGACCCAGAACCGGTCGACCAGCGCCGCGGCCGGTGCCTCCTGGGGGGCGTAGCGGTCGGGGAACGCTGAGCGCTGCACCGCCTGGGCGGCGGTGCCCGGCGCCATGGTCGCCCAGCCGGGCAGGGCGACGAGCCGGTCGAGGAAGATCCGGGTGGCGTAGTCGGGGTTGAGGACCTGCTCGGGTGTGCCCCAGCCCTGGGAAGGTCGCTGCTGGTAGAGCCCGAGGGAGTCGCGGTCGCCGTGGCCGACGTTGACCAGTCTCGATTCGACGATCACGGTGGAGATCGCGATGACCGCGGCCCGGCGCGGGAGGCCGCGCTGGGCGACGATGTTGACGATCGTGGCGGCGTTGTCGGTCTGCTCGGCGTTCCAGTCGGTGCCGCCGATCGTCTGCGACCCGCCGCCCAGGCCGCCGTCGCCGCCGCATCCGCCGCCGGGCAGGGCACCGTCGACCAGCACGCTGAGCATGGCCATCCCCATGCTGAACGCGGCGGCGAGGAACGTCAGCACCGCCGC